>JAEXXS010000179.1 GCA_023451915.1 Pseudomonadota bacterium
CGAGCGTGATCGTGCCCGTTTTGTCGAGAAGCAAAGTGTCGACGTCGCCTGCCGCTTCCACCGCGCGGCCCGACATGGCCAGCACATTGAAGCGCACCAGACGGTCCATGCCCGCAATGCCGATGGCTGACAGAAGCGCGCCGATGGTGGTCGGGATCAGCGTTACAAACAGGGCAACCAGCACGATGACCGGGATATAGCCGCCCGCATAGGTCGCGAAGCTCGGGATCGTCACTACGGCCAGAACGAAGATCAGCGTCATGCCTGCCAGCAGGATGTTAAGCGCGATTTCGTTCGGTGTTTTCTGGCGCTCGGCCCCTTCCACGAGGCTGATCATCTTGTCGATGAAGGTCGAGCCCTGCGCTGCCGTGATGCGCACCCTGATCCAGTCGGACAGGACCTGCGTGCCGCCGGTGACGGCGGAACGGTCGCCGCCGGATTCGCGGATAACCGGCGCGGATTCGCCGGTGATGGCGGCTTCATTGACCGAAGCCACACCCTCGATCACTTCGCCATCGGAAGGGATGATGTCGCCCGCTTCAACGAGCACGATATCGCCGACCTTGAGGCTGGTTCCAGCGACGGTCTTGTAATCGGTCTTGCTATCGCCGTTCAAAAGCTTGGCTTGTGTTTCGGTGCGGGTGCGGCGCAGCGACTCCGCCTGCGCCTTGCCGCGCCCTTCGGCAACGGCTTCGGCAAAATTGGCGAACAGCACCGTGAACCACAGCCACAGCACGATCTGGAATGAAAAGCCGACACTGGCCCCACCGGTCGCGATGTCTTTTGCAAGCAGCACGGTGGTCAGGGCTGAAACAACGGCTACGACGAACATGACCGGGTTTCGGGCGAGGCTTTTGGGGTTCAGTTTGCGGAAGGCATCACCAACCGCCGGGATTAGGATGCGGGCATCGAGAATGCTCGCGGATTTGGACTGGCTCATAACGAGGCTCCAGTAGATGTTTTGCGAAGCGGACGCTCAGATCAGCCGGATGGCGAGAAACAGGATGAGCATCACGGCAAGGATCGACAGAATGCAACTCGACGGTTTCAGCATCAGAAGGTCCTTCCCTGGATCAGGGCGAGGTGTTCGGCGATCGGTCCGAGCGCCAGCGCGGGAAAGAAAATCAGCCCGCCCACAACCAGAATGACGCCGATCAGCAAACCTACGAACAGCGGACCATGGGTCGGGAAGGTGCCTGCCGATTGCGGCGCGATCTTCTTGGCGACCAGCGATCCGGCAATGGCCATAGCGGGAACGATGACGAGGAAGCGCCCCATCAGCATGGCAAGGCCGATGGTGATGTTGTACCAAGGCGTGTTGCCGGAGAGCCCGCCGAAGGCCGAGCCGTTATTGGCGGTGCCCGACGTATAGGCGTAGAGGATTTCCGAAAAGCCGTGCGCCCCCGGATTGGCAATCGAACTCAAACCTGCCGGGATGACGGCAGCAATTGCCGTAAAGCCGAGGATCGAGAGCGGCAGGCAGAGCACGGCCAGCATCGCCATCTTGACTTCCTTGGCTTCAATCTTTTTGCCCAGATATTCAGGCGTGCGCCCGACCATCAGACCAGCCACAAAAATCGCCACGATGACGAATAGGATGATGCCGTAAAAACCAGCACCCACGCCGCCGATAATGATTTCGCCGAGCATCATATTGATCATCGGGATCATGCCGCCGAGCGCCATCATGCTGTCATGCATGGCGATAACTGCGCCGCAGGAGGCAGCAGTTGTGACCACAGCGAACAGAGCGGACATGGCGATGCCGAAACGGGCTTCCTTGCCTTCCATATTCGCGCCGTCGACGCCGAGCGCGTGGATCAGCGGATTGCCGGCGGCTTCTGCCCAGTAACAGATGGCGACGCCTGCAACGAACAGCACGCCCATGGCTGCAAAAATGGCCCAGCCCTGCTTTTCATTACCGACCATACGGCCAAAGACATTGGTCAGCGATGCGCCAATCGCGAAGATCGCGACCATCTGGATCATGTTGGAGATAGCGTCAGGATTTTCAAACGGATGCGCTGAATTGGCGTTGAAGAAGCCGCCGCCATTGGTGCCGAGCATCTTGATCGCGAGTTGCGATGCAACCGGCCCAAGCGCAATGACCTGCCGCGCGCCTTCAAGCGTCGTGGCTTCAGCATAAGCGCCAAGCGTTTGCGGCACACCGAGCGCCACGAAGGCAAGCGTCATCACGATACAGATCGGCAGCAGGATATAGAGCGTGCAGCGCGTCAGATCGACCCAGAAATTACCAAGTGTTTTCATCGATTTGCGCGAAAAAGCCCTGATAAGCGCCATTGCGATCGCCACCCCCGTCGCAGCCGAGACGAAGTTCTGCACCGTCAGCCCGGCCATCTGGGTCAGATAGGACATGGTGCTTTCGCCGCCGTAATTCTGCCAATTGGTGTTGGTGACAAAACTGGTGGCGGTATTGAAGGCGAGATCGGCAGGCGCATTGCTCATGCCCATGGGGTTGAAGGGCAATGCACCCTGAAACCGCTGCATGGCATAAAGCAGAAGGAACCCGGCCAGATTGAACAACAGCATGGCGGCAGTGTAGCTCGTCCAGTGCTGTTCCTCGCGCTCGCCAGTGCCCGCAAGACGATAGAGCCCGCGTTCGACTGGCACGAAAACCGGCGAAAGGAATGTCCGTTCGCCGTTGAAGACACGCGTTATATAGAAGCCAAGCGGCTTTACGAGCAGAATGATGATCCCGCAAAAGACGAGGATCTGTATCCATCCATTGATTGTCATGGTTTTTCCCAAGCCCATTGGGCTACAGCTCAGAACCGCGCCTCAGAACCGCTCCTCAGAACCGTTCTGGGCGAATGAGCGCATAAAGAAGATAGATCGCGATGAAGATGGCGACCAAAGCGCCAGCGATGTATTCGATCAGCATGTCACGTCCTCAAAGCTTTTCGCAGACGCGCAGATAGCCGAAGAGCAGACCAAAAAAGCCGATGCCGATTGCCAGGACGGCGATGTCCATAGTTTCGTCCCCTTGCGGGGCTCCCTGTTGTGATGGCTTTTGCCATGCAGGGATTATGTGACCTTACGGCATAGGGTTTCGAGACAGGGAAA
>JAEXXS010000284.1 GCA_023451915.1 Pseudomonadota bacterium
TCGCGCGCCGACAGCTGCCGCTGACGTCCCAGTTCCAGCAGCCGCTTGCGCATTCGGGGAATGATAATTCCTTGCGCAGCAACAATAATCGCGGCAATCATGCCGAGCCAGAAATTCTGCATCAGAATGAAGACGAGCGCGGTAACCGCCTGCCCTCCGAGAAGCGCCGGCTGCACAAAGGCGTCCCCGGTGAAACCTCCAAGCGGCTCCACTTCGTCCTTGATCATGGTGGCGATTTCAGCCGAGCGCACGCGTTTGAAGTGGAGCGGCGGGAAACGCAGCACCCGGTCCACCAGCTCGAACCGGATGCGGCGCAGCATCCGCTCGCCCAGCCTGCCCTTATACGTGTTGATATAGAGCTTGAAGAGACCGTTGACCACAACCAGGAGCAGGAACACCATGCTGAGGCCGATGAGCATCTGGATACGGTTGAGCTGCAGCCCGTTGAAGAAGACCACCTCACCCAAAATCGGGAAATCATAGGTGATGCGCATGAAAGTCTGCGTAGCGCCGGGCTTCTCAAAACCTATGCCCTGGATGGGACCGTTGATGATCTGCTTGGGCAGGTCGAACGAAAGAAAATAGGGGATCATCGATATGGCGACGACAAAGAGAATCCAGGCTTGCTGGGCGCGTGTCGTGGACCAGATATAGCGGGCTAGATTTTTTTCCATGAAATCCCGTTTTTGAGATCGACAGCCCGCTGGGCCTTGCTGCTATGGCGCCGTCAAACGCTCTATCTATACCTATGCATTCGCGAAACCTTCCGCTTTTGCCAGTATAGTTGTAGAGCGTTTATAGAAAAATGGAAGTATCTCAAATCACATAAAAGCGAGATATAAGGTTTCACGCAGATCCAGGCTCCGACCGAGCGAAGCCACTGATGCTAACGGCGGCGATACAGAAAATAGCGCTTCGCCGGGACATTCTGTGGTAGCGGCAGCGGCGTCAGTTCCGGGTGTTCAAGCGGCAGTCCGCAGGCCGCAATCCCCCCCTGCTTCAACACGGAGACCACAGCGTCGGGCAACCATGTTAACGTCATTGCATCCAGATCATCATGACCGGTGCCGATATCGGCATGCACGAGCGCCGCCTCGATGCCGAAATAATCGCGGATTGTGTCCTTGATTTCACCCACCACGAGACTGTCGCCGTCAGGCGTCGAGCTTGCGAAGGATCGCATGACGCGATCGAAGGCGATGATACGGCGGTCTGGAAACAGCTCCCTTATATGATCATATGTGCGACCATTGCCGAGGCCGAGCTCCATGATTGTGCCCGGGGTTATACGAACGTCGTCTGCAATACTATTCAGGATATCACGCTGGGCGCAGAGACGGCGGATGAAACTGTCGAGACGACTCATGAATTATTCTTCCTGCATGATGATCGCGATCGCATTCTTCAACAATGCGCCATGCTATGCCTTGATAATAGTGTCGCCGCTGATGCCACGGCGCCCAAACGCATTTCGCGTATCGACAATCAACGGCGACCATTGGGCCAGCGCCTGATAGTCGATCTGATCGTGATCGGTGGCGATCAGAACAGCGTCATAATTCTTGACGACTTCTTCCGTCAGTTCGACAGAGCTGCGGCCACGCAGTTCGATATATTCGCGTGTCGTGGGAATCGTGGTGACGAACGGATCGTGATAATCGGTCGATCCGCCACGGGCCTCGATCAACTCAATAAGTTTAAGCGATGGGCTTTCGCGGATATCGGGAACATTCTTTTTGTAGGCGAGGCCGATTATCAAGACGCGTGAACGGCTGACAGCCTTGCCGTGGCGGCGGTCGAGCGCTTCAGCCAGCCGGTCCACGACATGGCGTGGCATGGCCGAATTGATCTCCCCGGCAAGTTCGATGAAGCGCGTCGGCAATTCGTATTCGCGCGATTTCCAGGTCAGATAAAACGGATCGATCGGAATGCAGTGCCCACCCAGCCCCGGCCCCGGGTAGAACGGCATATAGCCGAATGGTTTGGTCTTGGCAGCTTCGATCACTTCCCATATGTCGATGCCCATGGCCTCATAGACGACCTTCAATTCGTTGACGAGAGCGATATTGACCGCTCTGAAGATATTTTCCGTAAGCTTTACCGCCTCGGCGGTCGCGTTCGACGAGACTGGAACAACAGTTTTGACGGCAGCCCCGTAGAAGGCCGTCATGAGCCTGGAAGCCTCCGGTCCATCGCCCGCGACAATCTTTGGAATGCTCGACGTTTCGAAATCACGATTGCCGGGGTCCTCGCGTTCCGGCGAAAAGCCGAGGAAGAAATCCGTGCCAGAAAGCAGTCCAGTCTTCTCCAGAATCGGTCGTACCACCTCATTCGTGGTGCCGGGATAGGTGGTGGATTCCAGCACGATCAGCTGACCGGCCTTCAACGTTCTGGCAATCGCATCAGAGGTTTTGACGACGAATGACAGGTCAGGGTCCCGTTGTTTGGTCAGTGGTGTCGGAACACAAATGATGATGACATCGCAATCGGCGAGGCTCGAAAAATCAGTCGTTGCGGTGAAACGGCCTTCGCCCACATGCCGCCCCAGTACCGTATCGGATACGGCTTCAATATAGGAGTTGCCAGCGTCTATCATGACGATCTTGCCGGGGTCGATATCGAACCCAACAACGCTGAAACCGCTATTGGCGATGGTCATCGCCAGAGGCAGGCCGACATAGCCGAGGCCGATGACCCCCACGCGCGCCGAGCGATTGGCGATAGCAGCAAACAGGTTCCCATGGAGCGGGGCAGAGTCGGTCAAGATCATAGCTCTCCGGCAATTGATATCCTTCAGTGGCGGATTTACCGGCTCACTGTCAAGCATGCCGCCGAGGGGTAACTATATGTTCACTGAAAAGCGAGCTATTTTGCTTGAGTGAAACTGGCATTGCCGCGATTACACGCTATATTGGACGGTGCAATTTGCCGACGACCGGCCATTGAAGTGGCCACTGGCTGGAAAGAACAACAAGCGATGGACGTCCCCCGGATTCCTATTTCCGAAACATTGCTCAGTCCGGTTTTAAACTGGCTGCAACAGTCCGCACTCAACGGTGCAAGCCTCGAAACCCTCACCGAGGGTTTTTGCGAAAGGCTGGCAGCGGTCGGTGTGCCGCTGATGCGTGTTCATCTCAGCTTTTCAATGTTGCATCCGCTCTACGATGCGCTGGGCTTCACCTGGATACGCGGCGAGGGCATGCGGATCGAAGGGTTTCGTGCGTCGGCAAGCGAGAAGGATACAGAGCGTTTTCTGAACAGCCCCTATTTTCATCTTCTCAGCAACAATCTGCAGTATTTGCGTCGCAAGATTGATCCGTCCATACCATCGGAATTCACGGTTTTCGACGACTTGAAGGAAATCGGAGCCACTGACTATCTCGCCTTTGTGCAATCCTTCGGCGACGCCAACAGTCAGGGCATGATGGGTTCATGGACGACCGATCTGCCCGGCGGTTTCGGTGACGACGTGGTTGAGATATTGCTGACGATCCAGAACAGCCTGGCAGTTGCAGCGAAGATGGCGGTGCTGGGCAAGCTTGCTGATAATATGATGAGCACTTATCTCGGTAGCAATGCTGGCAAGCGCGTGTTGTCCGGCCAGATCCGCCGCGGCGATGGGGAGACCATTCGCGCAGTCCTCGTCATGGGCGACATGCGACAATCGACCGACCTCGCGGACAAGGCAGGCAGGCAGGTCTATATCGACACCCTCAATGAATTTTTCGACGCAATTGCCGCGCCGTTCAACAAGAATGGCGGCGAAATTCTGAGTTTTATAGGGGACGGGTTTCTTGCCGCCTATCCCTGTGGACGACATCGGGAACCGTCCCAGATCGCCGCGCGCGCGGCCATGGCGGCGGTACGGCAGGCGACCGCAGCCATGGCCAATATGAACAAAGAGCGAGAAAAGAAGGGCCTCGATGAAATCCGCTACGGGATGGGTCTGCATGTCGGCAATGTCATGTTCGGCAATGTCGGGCTCAAGGATCGGCTGACGTTTTCCACCTTCGGCAGCGCCGTCAATGAAGTGGCGCGGTTGCAGGGGCTGACAAGGCTCTATCCCGACCATCCGGTCATCGCCAGCGAGGCATTCACCACCTATTGCGGCGGGGACTGGGTGATGCTGGGAGAAAAGAAACTGCGCGGCGTACAGGACAAGGTGACGATATTGGCGCCGGGCGAGGAAAACCTGAAGATGAGCAACGTTGAAGCCTCCGGCAGAAACAAACCGGATGCCGGTTCCGAAGCCGAGCAAGTGATGCTGCTTTTCCGCAACTCCCGCGACCGGAAGCCCCCAAAGCTTGAGGGGAACCTTCTTCAATGATCAAGACATGTGCTGTGGCACTGCTTATCTCTACCTTGTTTATCCAAGTCCCAGCGATTGCCGATCCATTGAACACACCCCTTTTCGATACATTTGACGGTGAAGATTTTTCACCCAGCGGCGGACTTTATTACCGCGACAATGATGAACAGAAAGCAGGATCCGTCGAGTTCCAGAGCGCCGTCACCCGCACCGGAGCCCGCGCGCTGAAACTGAGCGTGCGATCCGGTTGCAAGGCAACAACGGAAAACTGCAGCGAGCGGGCGGAAATCTGGGAAAAAACCGAGCTCCGCGTCCCTTACGACGAAGCCGTCTGGTATGGTTTTGCGGTCAAGTTCGCCGACCCCATTCCGCAAGACGACCATCGCTATGTGATTGCGCAATGGAAACGCGAGATCGGCCCCGGAACGAAAGGCGACTTCAGCCCGTTTCTGGCAGTGCGCCTCAACAAGGGCAAGCTCTTCATCACAGTAGAAACGAACTATCACCCGCCGGTCTCCACCGGGACGAAGGGTGTGGCCGCGACATGCCAAAAAGGCTCAACCCCGGTTTGGCTGCGACCGGAAACCAACCAGATGCGGGCGCTGGTCGCGACCGACGACAACTGGGTCGGGAAAGATGGCGACCTGTTCTCCGCATGCACCGACAAAATCACCGTCACGCCACGCGGCAACAGCCTTCCTTCTCCCGACTCTGGATGGATCGACTTTGCGATCATGACCAAACCTGGACCCGACGGAACCGGCCATATCGAGATCTTTGCCAACGATCTCTGGATCGCGACAGTCAAGGGATATATCGGTCACAACGATCCCGGATTAGGCAAGAACCAGTACTTCAAGTTCGGGCCATATCGTGCGGCAGGGACCGGCGAATGGACACTATACTATGATGACTTCCGCCGTTCCGCCAACTGCAAAGACGTCCTTCGCAACAGCAACGCTTGTGGGTTTGTCAAGTAATCCTTTCCGGTAGGAAGCATTACGCGTGCGTATCTTTCCACTACGCCATCGCATCTACTGGACTCACGAAATCTAGTCATGGACTCATAGGCTTTCGTGCGCTAGCGTTCACCTCGGGGGTGCCCGTACCGGGGACACGCAACAGTGAAGGCCTGCACGCATGATCTCAGGGACAGATCTCTTGAGGATCGAAAATCTGAGCATTTCCTTCACCTTGCTTGGTGGGAAGATCATGGCCGTGAAGAAGGCCGATCTCCGTGTCCTGCCGGGCAAAGTCACTGCCCTCGTCGGTGAATCTGGCTCTGGAAAATCTGTGATAAGTCAAGCGGTTATGGGAATTCTCCCGCGCACCGCTTCTGCGAGTGGGAAAATCCTTTTCCAAGACCCCGGCATGCCCGGCCAGCCACCTATCGACATTCTGAGCCTCCCGACTGATGGTCCAGAGATACGGGCGCTCCGTGGCAGCCGTATCGGCAAGATTTTTCAGGAGCCTCTGACCTCGCTGTCGCCGCTCCACACAATCGGAAACCAGATTTCCGAAGTGCTATCGATCCATACCAAGGATACAAAAGCCGAGCGGCGTGAACAGACGGAGGAAATGCTTGGCCTTGTCGGTTTCCACAACCCAGCCCAGGCCTATGACAAATATCCGTTCGAGCTGTCCGGCGGTATGCGCCAGCGCGCCATGATCGCCATGGCGCTTATATGCAAGCCATCCCTGCTGATCGCTGACGAACCGACCACGGCGCTTGATGTGACCATTCAGGCGCAGATCCTCGAATTGCTCGGCGAGCTTCGAGCCAAACTCAATATGGCCATGCTGCTCATCACGCATGATCTCGGCGTCGTTGCCAATGTCGCCGACGAGGTGGTCGTCATCTATCACGGCGAGATCATGGAATCGGGACCGGTTGAAACCATCTTCCGTAAACCGGCCCACCCCTATCTCAAGGGGCTGATGGCCGCCGTGCCGCATTTCGACATGAAGCCCGGCGAACGCCTGAAATCCTTGCGCGACGTGCCTGTCGATGTCACCAAATTGATGGGGAAGAGCACGGTCGTCAATGAGGATCGCAGCAATGTGCTGCTTTCCGTGCGGGATGTTTCCAAGACCTTCGCAGCCCGCAAAACGCTTTTCGCGAAAGAGGGCGGACCGCCGACGCGCGCGGTCAATGACGTCAGTTTCGATGTCTTGCGCGGCGAATGTTTCGGTCTGGTCGGCGAGAGCGGTTGCGGCAAGACCACGCTGAGCAAAATCCTGATGCGCGCGGTTACGCCGGACGCCGGCTCCGTGACCTTCAATGGCGACACGGGCCCGATAGACGTCCTCAACGCCAGCGGCAGCGACCTGCAAGCGCTGCGCACCAAGGTCCAGATGGTGTTTCAGGACCCGGTATCCTCACTATCGCCGCGCATGACCATCCAGAATATTCTCAGCGAACCGCTGGAAATTCACGGGCGCGGAAATGCGAAATCCCGACTGGACAAGGTTGCTGACCTGATGGACGTGGTTGGCCTGAATCGACGCTATCTCAATCGCTATCCGCACGGTCTCTCAGGCGGCCAGCGCCAGCGTGTCGGTATCGCACGCTCCCTGGCGCTCGGGCCGGAACTCATATTGTGCGATGAACCTGTATCGGCCCTCGATGTGTCGGTTCAGGCGCAAGTCCTCAACCTTCTCAAAGATTTGCAGAAGGAACTGGGGCTCACTTATATCTTCATTTCGCACAATCTGGCGGTGGTGGACTATATGGCCGACCGGATCGCCGTGATGTGCGCAGGCCGGATTGTCGAAATCGCTCCCCGTCGCACCTTGATGCGGGCGCCCGTCCATCCCTATACGAAGTCGCTGCTTGCCGCTGTTCCGTTCCCCGATCTCGACCGACCGCTCGACTTTGGCAAGCTTCGGACTAGCGGCGCGTCCGACAGACGAAACTGGGGTGTTCAGTTCCGCAACGACGGACCGGACGACATGCTGACGCCGATGGATCTGGGCGACGGGCACCTTGTGCTTGCGCGCAAGACGGCAGATGTGCGGGAGTTGAAGCCTTGATAAATCGGCGGACGACTCTGGGCATGCTTGCTTCCTGCTTTCTACCTGGTGTTTCGCGGGCGGATCCGCCTATGCCGAACTATTCACTGCCGCAGCCGGGCGCACTGCCCGATCTGGTCGACCGCCTCCCCAAAACACCAAGGATCATCAACATGGGAGCCCTTGGCCGAAAACCCGGCGTGAATGGCGGCGTCATCCGGACCCTGATCGGCAACCAGAAAGACATCCGGCTGATGACGCTCTATGGCTATTCCCGGTTGGTTGGCTATGACGAAAAGCTCAATCTGCATGCCGATATTCTCGAAAGCTTCGAGACGGTTGAGGATACGGTTTTCACCTTCAAGATCCGGGCCGGGCATTGCTGGTCGGATGGTTCCTATCTGACATCGGAGGATTTCCGCTATTGCTGGGAAGACGTGATGCTCAATACGGAGCTGAAGCGAGGGGGGCCGCCGAGGGTCTTGCTGGTCGATGGAAGGCCGCCGCGGTTCGAAGTCATTGACGAGCTGACTGTCAGATATAGCTGGGACGCGCCCAATCCGGATTTCCTGCCGCAACTGGCGGCGCCGCAGGCGCTGACGATTGTTCTGCCGTCGAAATACATGAAGCAGTTTCACAAGGACTATCAGGACAATTTCCGGCTCTCGGCACTGATGAAGCAATACCGTGTCAAAAAATGGACTGATCTGCACTTCAATATGTCGCGCAGCTATCGTCCCGAAAACCCGGAACTGCCGACGCTCGATCCATGGCGCAACACAACGCCGTCGCCTGCCGAGCAATTCGTTTTTGAGCGCAATCCTTATTTCCACCGTGTCGACGAAAACGGCCTGCAATTGCCCTATGTCGACAAAGTGATCCTGAACATTAGTTCTCCAGCCATCATTGCCGCCAAGACCGGCGCCGGCGAAAGCGATCTGCAGGCGCATGGTCTCGATTTTTCCGACTACGCCTTTCTGAAGGATTCAGAGAAACGATTTCCGGTTAGGGTCAGTTTGTGGAAGCGCACGGAAGGCGCGCGCGTGAGCCTGATGCCCAATCTCAACGCCGGTGACGCCACCTGGCGAGCACTCTTCTGGGATGTGCGCGTGCGCCGCGCCCTGTCGCTCGCAATCGACCGGACCGAAATCAACAAGGCGGTGTTCTACGGGCTTGCCGTCGACAGCGCCAATGCCATTCTGCCCGAAAGCCCGCTCTACAAACCTGAATACAGAATGGCCTGGAGCACATATGATCCAGAACAGGCAAATTCCTTGCTGGACGCTGCCGGTTTGCAATCGCGTGATGGAGACGGGATGCGCCTGTTGCCCGACGGGCGCGCCGCAAAGATCGTGGTAGAAACCGCGGGTGAAAGCACGTTAGAGACAGATATCCTCGAGCTTGTCACAGATCACTGGGCGAAGGTCGGCATCTCGCTGTTCATCCGGACATCACAGCGTGACGTTTTCCGCAGCCGGGCCATGGGCGGCGAAATCATGATGTCCACGTGGTGGGGGCTCGATAACGGCATCCCGACCGCCGACATGAACCCCGGCGAGCTCGCTCCGACCGCGGACGACCAATTGCAGTGGCCGGTTTGGGGCATGTATTACATGTCGAACGGGATGAAGGGCCATGCGCCGGAAATTCCGGAAGTAAAGCAGCTTATCGTGCTTCTGGACCAATGGCGGGCTTCCAGTGAGACGACCGAAAGGGCCGCCATCTGGACGCAGATGCTGGATATCTATTCTGAGCAGGTGTTTTCTATCGGCATCGTCAACAGCACGCCCCAGCCCATCCTACGGGCAAATAGTCTCCAGAATGTGCCGGATAAAGGGCTTTACGGCTTCGATCCGACCGGCTTTCTCGGGGTTTTTATGCCGGATGCGTTTTGGTATGGAAAGGACGCCTGACCATGCTGCGATATATTCTCTGGCGCATCGCAGCGATGATCCCCACGCTCATCATCATTTCCGCTTTGGTTTTCACCATTATCGAACTGCCGCCGGGCGACTATTTCGAAAGCTATGTGTCCGAACTTCGCGCGCAAGGCGAAGCCGTCGACTTGCAGGAAATCGAGGAACTGCGCGTCCAGTATGGTTTCGATAAGCCGCCGGTGCTGCGCTATTTCCACTGGGTTGCCGGGATGCTGCAGGGGGACTTCGGCTATTCGTTCGAATACCAGCTTCCCGTCAGTGATGTTGTGGGCGACAGATTGTGGCTGACAGTGATGGTGTCTTTCTTCACGATCATCTTCACGTGGCTAATCGCTTTTCCGATCGGTATCTATTCGGCAACACATCAGTATAGCTGGGCGGATTACGGGCTGACACTGATTGGTCTGCTCGGCATTGCCATTCCGAACTTCATGTTCGCGCTAATCTTGATGTATTTCGCCAATATCTGGTTCGGCACGTCTATTGGCCATCTCATGGACCAGAAATATCTGGCCGAACCGATGAGTTGGGCCAAGGCATCCTCTATCCTCTCCCATCTCTGGATACCCGTGCTGATTGTCGGCACTGCGGGCACTGCGGGGATGATCCGGCGCTTGCGCGCCAATCTTCTCGACGAGTTGCAGAAGCAATATGTGGTGACGGCTCGCGCCAAGGGGTTGCACCCTTTCCGCGCATTGGTGAAGTATCCATTGCGCATGGCGCTCAACTTTTTCATCTCGGATATTGGCTCCATCCTGCCCGCGATCATCTCCGGCGCTGAAATCACCGCAATCGTTCTTTCGCTGGAAACAACGGGACCGATGCTCATAAAGGCCTTGCAAAGTCAGGACATGTATCTTGCAGGTTCATTCCTGATGTTTCTTGCAACATTGACGGTGATTGGCGTGTTGATCTCCGATATCGCGCTCGCCTTTCTTGATCCACGTATCAGACTGCAGGGCGGGAGCACAAAGTGAC
>JAEXXS010000302.1 GCA_023451915.1 Pseudomonadota bacterium
CGGCATAGTTCGGAGCGACCATCGGATAGTTAGGATCGAGATCCCACTTTTCGCGGTACTGTTCCGGGGTCATGTTGTAATGGGTCATCAGGTGGCGCTTGAGCGACTTGAACTTCTTGCCGTCTTCGAGGCAGATGATGTAGTCGTCATGAACCGACTTCTTCGGATTGACGGCTGGCTTCGGCTTTTCGACGACAACCGGCGCTTCTTCACGTTCCACATGACGCTTGAAAGCGGCATGAACATCGGCGATCAACAGTGGCAACTCGCCCGCACGAATCGAATTATTGCCAACATAAGCAGCGACAACATCCGCGGTCAGGCTCAGAAGCAGTTCTGCGCTTTCGTCGTGCGTATCCAGATTTTCCATCGGTTTTCCTTTTTTACTTCTTATCGTTTGTTTTTCCGCAATTTTCGGCATCGATGACACATCTGAAGTCGTGATTGCGTATCTCAGAACTCTAGCCAGCTCATTTATGACCGCACTTAACAACTAGCATCTGCTTTTGCAATAGAATTGTTGTGCGAAATTACATTAATAATAGCCTATTATTCTTCACGTCACAAATAAAAATAACGAAAACAAAGCCATTTCGTGGATATCTGAGCTCGGCAATTTCATCGGTTCATTCATGACGCGCATCGTTTATTGCCGATAAAGCAACCATATATAGTCTTTCGTCACGGCACGCATAATTTGTGTGACCAAAATCAACAACCGCCGTTTGCTTGTTGCTATGTCGTAGCCTCTCGAAACAAACACTTTTCACCAATTGCAGCACTGCCCCTAAAATCGGGCGCGAAAAAGGCATTGCTTAAATATATTTCGTTGAAATCAACTCGCTTTCGGCTGTGCTCGAAACTATATATGCATCAATATCCGCCTTCCAAAGGGTCTTTAGAGCGACCCGCAACAATTTGAAACAATGTTCGTTGGAATCTTGAATGTCTCACAACTTTTGCCAGCCGCAGCCTCCGCACGCCCCAAAACATCCGCATAACGATACCCGTCACGGCATTACCCGCACAGACGACTACGCCTGGCTTCGTGCAGACAACTGGCAGGAAGTCTTCAAGGACCCGTCAGTTCTTTCCCCGGAAATACGCGCGCATCTCGATGCTGAGAACGCCTATCAGGCAAGCCTGATGCAGAACACGGAAGCGCTGCAGAAAGAGCTTTTCGCGGAAATGCGCGGTCGCATCAAGGAAGATGATTCCTCGGTGCCCTCGAAGGACGGTCCCTATGCTTACGGCGTTTCCTACCGAACCGGGGGCGAGCAGCCCTACTTCATTCGCACGCCGCGCGATGGCGGGGCGGAAACGATCCTGCTTGATGGCGACAAGGAAGGTGAAGGCAAGGCCTATTTTCGGCTTGCTTCGGCAGACCACGCCCCTAATCACAATCTTTTGATCTGGGGATATGACGACAAGGGATCGGAATTCTACAAGCTGAAGGTGCGTGATCTCACGACCATGGCCGAGCTATCGGACATAATCACCGACACCAATGGCGGCGGCACGTGGGATGCAGAAAGCAAAGGCTTTTTCTATACGCGGCTCGATGAAAATCATCGCCCGTCGAAAGTTTTCTATCACCGCATCGGCACGGACCAGTCCGAAGACCGGCTGATCTTTGAAGAACAGGACGCCGGCTTCTTCCTCGGCGTCGGCGGCTCCGCGCTGGACGACTATATCTTCATCGACATTCACGACCACGAAACATCGGAATGTTGGCTGCTGCCTGCCAACGATCCGGCGGCCAAGCCGCAACTCATCATGGCCCGCAAGACCGGCACAGAATACGATATCGCGCCGGGGGGCGATGAATTCTTCATCCTGACCAATGCCGATGGCGCCAAGGATTTCAAAATCTGCAAAGCGCCAGCCGCCGCGCCGCAGCCGGAAAACTGGGTGGACGTGGTGGCGGAAAAGCCGGGTCGGCTGATCCTCTCGCATTCCGCCTACAAGCATCATCTTGTCTGGATGGAACGCGATAACGGCTTGCCGCGGATCGTTATCCGGGATCGCCAGACCGGTGAACAACACGCCATTGCCTTTGACGAGGAAGCCTATTCGCTTGGCCTGCATGGCAGCGCCGAATATGACACCGAGGTCATCCGCTTCTCCTATTCTTCGATGACGACGCCGGAACAGCTCTTTGATTACAATATGCATACCCGCGAGCGGACGCTGTTGAAGACGCAGGAAGTCCCGTCAGGCCATGTGATCGACGATTATGTGACGCGCCGCATTCTTGCACCCGCAGCCGATGGCGAACTGGTGCCGGTCTCGATCCTCTACCACAAGGATACCAAGCTGGACGGCTCGGCTCCGTGCCTGCTCTACGGCTATGGCTCCTACGGCATCACCATTCCGGCAAGCTTCAGCACGTCGCGCCTGTCGCTGGTGGATCGCGGTTTTGTCTATGCCATCGCGCATATTCGCGGCGGCAAGGACAAGGGCTTCGCCTGGTATGAAAGCGGCAAGCGCGACAAGAAGATGAACACCTTTACCGACTTCATCGCCGCCGCAAAACATCTGGTCGGCGAAGGCTTTACCAGCCATGACCGCATTGTCGCCCATGGCGGGTCGGCAGGCGGCATGCTGATGGGCGCGATTGCCAATCTCGCGCCGGAAGCCTTTGGCGGGATTATTGCGGAAGTGCCGTTTGTCGATGTGCTGAATACCATGCTCGACGATACGCTGCCGCTCACCCCACCGGAATGGCCGGAATGGGGCAACCCGATTGCCTCGGAAGCGGATTATCGCACCATCGCCGCCTATTCGCCCTATGACAATGTGGCGGCGCAGGCCTATCCGGCCATTCTGGCGGTTGCAGGCCTGACCGACCCCCGCGTCACCTATTGGGAGCCGGCAAAATGGGTTGCGAAGCTCCGTGAAATGAAAACCGATGACCATCCGGTCCTGTTCCGCATCAATATGGATGCGGGGCATGCGGGCGCTTCGGGCCGTTTCTCGCGGCTGGAAGAAGTCGCCTTTACGCAGGCTTTCGCCCTGAAAGTCGTCGGCAAGGTTCCGGGCTTCGAAGGCTGAAACCAAATCAGGCTCCAGCGGGTTTACCTCGCTGGAGCAAGTTAAAATAAGCTACACGTTCGACATTTACGCCCTATACTATCGCAAATTGAATATCGTCACGGAGATTGCATCATGAAAACCGGATGCGTGACTTTTCTGGCGAGCCTCGCACTGGCGCTGCCAGTCCTTGCGCCCGCCACGACGGGCGCAAATGCGCAGGTGCGGAAGGATGTGAGCGAATATGCCGGGCGGCGTTGCAGCGCGCCACCGAAGGGCAGCGGCATTATTCTCGGCCAGTTCAGCGGTGTGGACGATTCTCCCATGGTCAGCATGGACGGCATCGTTCCAGTTGATCGCATGCGCTGCTTCACCAACCTGTCCGAATGCAAGGGCTGGCTCTACACGATGCAGAGCAAATATACCAATGCCGGTCCGGCGACGGTTGCGCGCTGCATCCGACGCTAAATTTGCCCAAAAAACCGCAATCATTTGCAGCGCCATAAAATGGCAATATCATTGTCGGAGGGTCGGGAACGCGAGAGACACTATCGGGGGGCTGAAATCGATTTGGGAGGATCGACGATGCAGCAGGCGAGCTATGTTCATGGCGCGAGTGACCGACTTCTGATCGGCGATACGATTGGCAATCACCTCAACCGCATCGCTGAACAGCACCCAGACCGGCCGGCCGTGGTCGTGCGCCACCAGAATATCCGCCTGACCTATGCAGAACTGAACGCCCGCGTTGACGCCCTTGCAGAAGGGCTCCTCGCGATTGGCCTGCGCCCCGGCGAACGGATCGGCATCTGGTCGCCGAACAATCTGGAATGGATATTGACGCAATTCGCCACGGCGAAATCAGGCTTGATCCTCGTCAATATCAATCCCGCCTACCGGGCGCATGAACTGGAATATGTGCTTGCGAAGGTCGAATGCTCGGCACTGATTCTCGCGCCATCGCTCAAGACCAGCAATTATCTCGATATATTGCGCTCCATCGTGCCGGAAATCGACAGCGCCCGGCCCGGCCATCTGGTGTCGCAGCGCCTGCCAGCCTTGCGCTGTGTGATCCGCCTTGGCGAAGAACAGACTGACGGCATGATGAATTTCGATGCAGTTGCTGCCTCAGGCGATGAGGCGGCACGTGATGAACTGCGGCAGCTCTCGGAAGAACTGCAATTCGACGATCCGATCAATATCCAGTTCACCAGCGGCACCACGGGCAGCCCCAAGGGGGCCACCCTCTCCCACCACAATATTCTCAATAATGGCTTTTTCGTCGGCGAGGCCATGCGCCTCACCGAACAGGACCGGCTGTGCATTCCCGTGCCGTTCTATCACTGCTTCGGCATGGTGCTCGGCAATCTTGCCTGTATGACCCACGCCGCCTGCATGGTGATCCCGAATGACAGTTTCGATCCGCTTTTGACATTGCAGACCGTGCAGGATGAACAATGCACGGGCCTGCATGGCGTGCCGACCATGTTCATCGCCATGCTGGATCATCCGCAATTCGCGACGTTCGATCTTCAGAGCCTGCGCACCGGCATCATGGCCGGATCGCCCTGCCCGGTCGAAATCATGCGCCGGGTGATCAGCGAAATGCACCAGAGCGAAATCACCATCGCTTACGGCATGACGGAAACGAGCCCCGTCAGTTTCCAGAGTTCGACCAATGACCCGCTGGAACGGCGCGTTTCAACCGTTGGCCGCATTCATCCCCATCTCGAAGTCAAGATTGTCGACGCGGATGGCCGGATCGTGCCGCGCGGCGAAAAGGGCGAATTGCTGACGCGGGGCTATAGCGTCATGCGCGGTTACTGGAACGATCCGCAAAGCTCGGCGGGCGCTGTCGATGAGGCGGGCTGGATGCATACCGGCGATCTCGCCACCATCGACGCAGAGGGTTATTGCAACATTGTCGGGCGCATCAAGGATCTGATTATTCGCGGCGGCGAGAACATCTATCCCCGTGAGATCGAAGAATTTCTGTTCACCCATCCAGCCATCAGCGATGTGCAGATTTTTGGCATTCCCGACCGCCGCTTCGGCGAGGTTATCTGCGCCTGGGTCAAACTCAATCAGGACGGACGCCTGAATGAAGCAGAACTGGTCAGCTTCTGCCAGCAGCGGATCGCCCATTACAAAATCCCGGCCCATATCCGCTTTGTCGATCAGTTCCCCATGACCGTTACCGGAAAAATCCAGAAATTCGTCATGCGCCAGGCCATGATCGAAGAACTGGAATTGGAGGAAATAAAGACAGCCTGAACCGTTATTCCTTCTTATAGCCGTTCGCATGGGGAGGAATGGCCTTCAGATAGGCTGCGATTGCAGCGCGGTCGGCTTCCGTCAGATGCGCCATATTGGACACTACATCGGTCATCGATCCGCCGAGCGAATCGAAGTCAGGCGTGAAGCCGCTTTGCAGCGCATAGGCGATATCCTTTTCGCTCCAGTCGCCAATGCCACCCTCGCCTGTGGTGATATTCGGGACCACGCTCTTCTTGCCGTCGCTGCCGGTTTCCGCCGACAACGCCCCCGCCAGCCACTGGCCGGTCTGTAGCCCGCCAATCAGATTGCGCGGGGTATGGCATTCGCCGCAATGACCGAGCGCTTCGGTCAGATATTGCCCTCGTGTCACGAGGTCGGATGCATCGGCGATATCAACTGCGGGCGCATCCGACAGGTAAAGATGTTTCCAGATGCCGAGACTGCGGCGAATATTGAAGGGAAATCCGAGCTTGTGCGGTGCTGCGACATTGTCCGATGGCGGCAATGTCTTCATAAACGCATAGAGATCGGCCACATCCTGCGGCTCCATTCGGCTATAGGACGTGTAGGGAAAGGACGGGTAGAGATGCTCGCCCTGCTTGCCGACACCTTTCAGCATCGCATTGGCAAAATCCTGAATGGTCCAGGTGCCGATGCCTTGTTCGGAGGGCGAGATATTCGGCACGACGAAAGTGCCGAAATCCGAGACCAGTTCATGGCCGCCCGCCAGCACTTTGCGTGCATCGCCTGCGGCGCCGGGCGCGGCGTGGCAGGAGGCGCACCCGCCTGCCCAGAAAACCTGTTCACCCTTCGTTGCATCGCCGGGCTTCATGGAAGCCAGAACCGCGCTATCCACTTTTTGCGGCGTGGTCAGAATCCAAAAGGCGGCAGCGCCAATGACAAGCACGGCACCGGCGGCATATGCCAGTTTGCGGACCATCCTACCCATTCCATTGCGGCAGTTTCACTCTCAAATGAAACTGCCGATTTTGTCGAAGCCTATCAGTCTTTCTTGACGCGGAAGGCCTGATGGCAGGAACCGCAATTGGCGGCAACCTGCTGGAACGCCGTTTTCAGTGCAGCTACATTTTGCGGCTTGGCAGCCACGGCAGCGGCGGCATCGGCGCGGAACTTTTCGACATGCTTGACGAAATCGTCCTTGTTTTCCCAGATTTTGGGCGAAGCTTCCGTATCACCCTTATCCGAACCGGCGGGGAACAGTTTATCGACATCAAGCTTCTTGGCATCGGCATCGATCTTTTCGAGCGCCGCCAGAACGGCAGCCGCTTCAAACGGCTTTTCACCTTTGACCACCGGCGCGATCTGGCCGACCGAACGGCCCAGATCCTTCATGAGAGCCTGACGATCGCCAATCGCATCGGCCTGCCCCAGTCCCATATTGGCGACGAGAACTGCCGCAGAACCAACCGTAAGAAAAAACAAACGCATGTAGTCCTCCGCATTTCATTGAACAAAACCGATCTGATGGCGAAATATCCGATACAATCCCTGCCATTGCAACGAGCATTCCCAACATATCACCATCAAGAAAAGTAAAACGCGCGAATTACAGAGGTTTATACAATTT
>JAEXXS010000314.1 GCA_023451915.1 Pseudomonadota bacterium
TGTCCAATCTGAGAGTTGGCGTATCGGGCGAAAATGGTAGGGTTCTCCACTTCGGTCCGCCCGGTTTCCAAGCGATGCGTTTCATAATTCAAGCCAACACAGAGGATTTTATCCGGATTTGGTACAACCGGTAGCCATTCCAGTTCACCGAGGGGTGTCACGCCAGCGGAAGCAACGGCCTCCGCTACGCCCGCCAGACCGGCACTGATGGCAGCTTTGAGATCGGCATAGCGGCCCGACAATGCGGCTCCGACATCCCGAAAGCCGTTTTCCTCGACGACGCCCCAGGTCGTGCGCCCCGCTATTCTGACGGTGGACAGTCTCATTTTCATTCTCCTTGAATACTTGGAAGTTGCGGGCGCTTACGCCCGCTGGATGTTATCGGAAACGCGATGGCGTTCGTTGAAACGCTGTATGGTGCGGTCGGGGAAAATCAGCGCGAAAGCTGCTATGGCTCCGATGATGAGAATTGCCGCAGTGAACATCATTGCATTGGCATAACCGACGGAAAGATGCTCTGGACCTGCCCGTTGCACGATCATCCCTGTGATTGCGTTGGAGGCGAGGGCAGAAACCGCATTCGCAGAATAGATCACCACGATCAGTTTGCCACGCTGAACGGCGGGAGCCACGGCCCCGAGCGTAATTGGACCATAGATCGTGGTCAGGCTTGGCGCAGCGAAGGCAATGGCGATCAGAGCTAACTGAAGAAAACCGCTGGCGTAGACCGAGGCGATCAAGGCCAGACCACTCACAAGCAAAGCATATCCTGAAGCGCTGCCCAAAGTGGTGCGTTTGCTGACGCCGCGCTGAAGCATGCGCTGTGCAACCCAGGAGCCGAGCAGCAACAATGGTGACTGGAAGATATAGACTGCGGAGATGACGCTGCCGGTTTGCACCTGACTATAGCCCAAGCCTTGCTGCAGGAATGGCGGGAGCCAAGTAGCCGACATTCCTACAATCCAATAGGACATGGTCGACATGATGATGACGCCGATGACCGTTGGGTCTAGCCAGAGTTTGCGAGCCGGGATTGGCGCTTCGGAAGGTTGGCTTGCAGCGTTCTTCTCGTTGCTTGCGGCGTAGGGTCCTTCGCCTCCGATCAACATCCAGGCCAAGATCCAGCAGATGCCGATCACGCCGCAGAACAGGAAGCCAGTCCGCCAGCCATACTGGACGATGATGTAGGTAAGGATTGGTCCCCCTGCCAGCAGACCAACGCTAATGCCCTGCAACACAACCGCGCTCGGCACGCTTCGCTTCTCCGGACTGAACCAGTTATGCGTTGCGTGCAGCGCCGTCGGCAGGCCAGGGCCTTCGCCAAGACCGAGCAGAATTCGGCAGACCACCAACACTGTTACGGAACTGGTGAAATAAATCGGAATCTGTGTCAGCGACCAGATGGCAGCGAGAATGACCAGAATCCACTTGGTGGGCACGCGACCGATGATGAACAGGCCGACCAGCACGCCTGAGATCGAGAACAGCAGGAAAAAGCTGCTGCCGATCAGGCCGAATTGTTGCGGCGTGATCTGTAACTCCTTCATCATCGGCACTGCGGACAGGCCGAAGACCAATTTGTCGAAGAAGTTTAATGTTTGAAACAGGAAGAGCATGGCGAGGACCGCGAACGGGCGCCAAGGACTGCCTTTCTGGATAGCTGAATCGGTCATGTGTTCCCTCCCAAAACCGGATTAAATGTCTCTTGGAGCGGTTCCGGTTAAAACGGAATCGTGGAACCGCTCTATCTCTTTGTTTTTACGCATTATCCGACGCTAAAACCGCTACGCACTTTTGCGGGAAATGCTCCAGCGGATCACGTCGCGTCTCAGGCGAGACGCCGTCGCAGATCCGAAAGCTGTTCATCAAGATCGGCGAGCGACCTGACTGCTGCAAAGACGTAGTGATCTGGCCGCACAATGACGGCTACCGCGCCATGGCGGTCGAACCAATGGGCGAGCACATGATCCTTTTCCGCAAGTAGCGCTGTCCCCTCCATATTGTCCGAAGCAGGAACAACCGCATGTACCGCTATATCCCCAAGTCGAGAACCGAGATTGACGCTGTCGCCGGAGGCGATCTTGCGTCCGTCCAGAAAGACCCGCCAGCCGGTCCCCGTAATCTTGTCGAGCAATCGTGTTTGCGTTGTTTCCACGATTGAAGGCTGCGGAAAAAGCAAACCCCTTGCCGGAACTCCATCGGACGCAATCAGCCCCTCTTCAATTGGCGGCACAATATCCTGGCGGGTAATTGTCAAGGGCTGGCCTCCGCCTTCAGCAAGGATGCGCGCATCGCGGGCTTCGGCCGCCTCTGGATCACGCTCGCAAATGTTCTGGCCGATCGCCTTGATCTTGCCCGTCAATGTCTGCACATGACGACGACGTTCGACCGTATAGGTATCGAGCAGGTCGGGTGAGGATTGTCCCTTCAGAACGCGGTCGAGCTTCCAGACGAGGTTTGAGACATCCCGCAATCCCTGGCACATGCCCTGACCGATGAACGGCGGTTGCTGATGAGCCGCATCGCCTGCAATCATGATACGACCGCGCCGCCATTCGTCGGCGACAAGTGCATGGAATCTGTATGCGGCTGCACGCCATAGTTCTCCGTCGGCGGGCGTCACCCACGGCGCAAGAAGTTTCCAGACGTTTTCCGGTTTTTCCATCTCACGGGGATCTTCATCGGGCAGCAGCATGATCTCCCAACGGCGATGCTGCTTTGGACCCATTATGAAGCTCGTGGGTCGCGCGGGATTACAGAATTGCGCCGAGGTCGAGGGGAGTTTTGCCAGTGCGTCTTCATGGACCTGAACGTCGACAACGAGCCAGGGTTCGTCGAATACGAGATCGTCCAGCTGCAGGCCAGCAAGCTGCCGCACCGTGCTCCATGCACCATCACAGCCGATGATGTAGCGCGCAGAGACGATGCGTATTGCGCCGGTGCTGTCCTTGAGCTTGGCCAGCACTTCCTCTCCGGTATCGATAAAGTCGATCAACTCTGTGCCGAGCTCAATCGTGACACAGTCGAAACTTTGCGCATGTTGGCGCAAAGCCGTCTCAACGGGCGGCTGGGTAAAGACCATGCTCGGCGTGTAGCCAAGCGGATAAGGCTCGGCGACCATGTCGATACGCCGGATCAACTGCCCCTTTGCGCCGAAATGTTGCGAAGCGGTGAACGGTGCAACATGCGGCAATACCTTATCCGCCACACCCATATTATCGAAATGTCGCAGAATCTCATGGTCGATCGCGATCGCGCGCGGCTTGTCATAGATGCCGGTAAGGCGGTCGACCACAAGCGTGGAATGGCCTCTCTGGCCCAGCATGCCTGCGGCAACTGCGCCCGCCGGACCGAAGCCGACGACAAGGACATCGACGTGACTGGAGACTTCGCTTTCGTAATGCACTGGTATGCCTCTGCAAACTTTCTGTTCGATGGGTCGTCTATCGGGCAAAGCCGATGGCGAGTTGCGCCTTCTTACAGGCGTCGCTCTTTGGTGGTGCGATGCCCCAATGGTCCGAGCGTCCGGGTGGCCAGGTCCATTCCGATGGTCCCTTCACGCGATAATTGTCATCGACTTGCAGGACCTCCGCCGTGTATTCCACCACAACGCCCATCGGGTCGACGAAATAGGCAAACACGTTATGGCCCGGACCATGGCGTCCGACGCCCCACCCGATTGGATAGCCGGCATCGACCACACGTCCAGAACCGCGCATTACTGATTCAAGATCAGGCATCAGAAAGGCGATGTGGTTCAGGCCATTTTGCGGTGCCTCGGCCAACACAACGGCGTGATGGTCGTCATTGCACCGAAGGAAGGCCATGAGCTTAGACCGGTCGGTCAGGCGAAAGCCGAGAACGTCCTGATAAAAGGTCGAAAGCGCCTCAATATCGGTGCTGTTGATGTTGACATGGGCCAGTCTTGTCGGGCGGTTGCTGGATGGAGATGCGGTCTTACGAAGGTCTCCGTGCACGAATTCCAACACTGCACCCTGTTTCTCGCGGATGACAAAGCGCCGTCCGCCCGAAGGTGCATCGGCTTCGCCTGGTTCACGCAGAACGGTACATCCTGCTGCCTTTACCTTTTGAAAAAGAACGTCGAGGCTATCTGCGGACTGCGTGCGAAACGTAATTTTCCTCAGTTCGGCATGTTCGCCTGTCTTCAGCTCTAACACGTGGAAATCGTCGCCGCTTGCGGCGAGAAATATCTTGCCGCCAACCTCAGCGACGACATCGAGACCCCAGACACGGGTATAAAAATCGACGGCTTGGTCGATATCGGGCGTCGACAGCTCAACGCTGCGCAGCGCCACAACAGGAAAATTGCTCATCTGTTGAGACCTTGTTGAGAGCCAAAAAATCAAGCGCGTTGCCAGAAATCAGTCGCTCGCGGAGAAAGGGATCCGTGAAGGCAGCCCGAACACTTGTGACGGGATCTGCCTCTTGAAAATTGAACGGATAGTCAGTGCCGATCATAACTTTGTCTTCGCCGAATATCGAAACGATACGGCGCAGGGTTTCGCTATCGAAGACCAGTGAATCCACATAGAGGCGTCTTGCCAGCGCTACCGGCGGCTCGGGCATCGTTTCCTTCAGAGCGGGAAAAACCTCGTATCCCTGTTGCAATCGCGGTAGCAAAGAAGCAAAGGTGCCCCCACCGTGACTGAAGGCGATACGCAGTTTCGGAAACTTCAAAAGCAACCCACCGGTGATAGTAGAGGTGGCGGCAAGACCCACATCCGTCGGATATCCTATAACCTGTTGCAGAGATGCCGGTCCGACCATACTATCCATACCGGTCGGCCTTACCGCATGTACGAAAACTGCGGCACCCAAAGCCTCTACTTCAGCAAAGAAGGGATGCAGGCGCGGATCGCCGATTGGAATGCCATTGATATTGCTTCCGATCTCAACGCCTGAAAAGCCGAGCTCCCGCACAAGCCGGTGGAGTTCCACAATGGCAAGATCGATATCCTGCAAGGCCACTCCACCAAATCCCGCGAAACGCCCTTCGCCTTCCGCGATCAGGGAGGCAATTGTATCATTGACATGACGGACGAGATCATGAGCCGGGCGGGCATCAAGCCAATAGCCGAACAGCTCCGGCATAGGTGAAAGGACCTGCACTTTGATCCCGGCGCGATCCATCTCGGCCAAACGCCGCTCCGCTACCCAGCATGCATCACTAACCGTGCGATAAGGCTTATCGTTGATGACGACGGTTGCATGACAAGCGTCGGCGCTTTGCATGCTCGGCCAGCCAGCCATCGCAACGCCGCCTGGAGGGGCCGGAAAGCGCGACGGAACGACGTGGCAATGAATATCCACACCGCAGCATGCGCATCCTGATCCAAACCTTGCCGCTGCTTTATAGGGGCCGCCCATTCACATTCTCCTCGGCGCACAGGTTTAATGTGCAAATTTTTAATTGCAATACAAAAATTTATAAATTTTGCCCCGACGCAAACATGTGTATATAAAGCTGCATCTTGGCGGAGCAGGAGATTCATGAGCTTGGACGTGATCAATAAGGCCATTGAGCCTGCCGCAACCCTGGCCACCAGCATTTACGAAAAGCTGAAAGCGGACATTCTTTCCGCTGCGCTAGAACCAGGCCGAAAGCTGCAGCTTCGCTTCCTTATGGAAAACTATGCAGCCGGTCAGACTCCGCTGCGAGAAGCGCTCAACCGACTGACGACAGAGGGGCTTGTCGTTGGAAAGGAACAACGCGGTTTTTACGTGCAGTCGATCAGTATTGAAGAA
>JAEXXS010000332.1 GCA_023451915.1 Pseudomonadota bacterium
CGCAGCGACTGCTGGACGTCGTTCCCCGCTTCCGGCTCGACACCATAAACCGCGCAATCAGGCGAAAGCGCCTTGGCGGCCAGCGCCGATCCCGCAATCAATCCGCCGCCGCCGACGCAGACGAACAGCGCGTCGAGCGGACCCACTTCCTCGATCAATTCCTTGGTCGCGGTGCCCTGCCCGGCAATGATATGCGGGTGGTTATAGGGCGGGATCAGGGTGAGACCACCCTCCTCAGCCAGACGGTTCGTCAGCGCATCGCGATCATCCTTATAGCGATTGAAGGTGATGACATTCGCACCATAACCGCGCGTTGCATCAAGCTTCGACTGCGGCGCATCTTCCGGCATCAATATGGTGGCGGAAATGCCAAGCAGCTTTGCCGACAGGGCCACAGCCTGAGCATGGTTGCCCGACGAAAACGCAATCACGCCGCGCCTTTTCTGCTCGTCGCTGAAACGCGACAGGGCGTTGAATGCGCCGCGAAACTTGAACGCGCCGATCCGTTGCAGGCTTTCCACCTTGAAAAAGAACTCTGCGCCCGTCTCGTCGTTCAGCGCCGTCGAGGTCAGAACCGGCGTATGCAATGCGTGACCTTCGATCTGGCTCGCTGCGGATGCAACATCGTCATAGGTGGGAAGTGCCGACATGCTCATGCTCCTGATTAGATTACCTTAACATCGGCCAAAGGCTTGCGATAAGCAGCAAGGCCATAGCGATGTTGAACCATTTGAGACGCACGGGATCATCCAGCCAGTTGCGCAGCAACATGCCAAAGCCTGCCCATACCGACACGCTCGGCAGATTGACCAGCGCGAAAGCGATGCTCACCAGCGACACCGCCAGATAGTAATTGTCGTGCGTGGCATAGGTGGCGATGCCGGTGACGGCCATCACCCACGCCTTGGGATTGACCCACTGAAAGGCCGCCGCCTGCATGAACGTCATCGGCTTGCCGTCGCCATTGCCCTTGGCCTCGCCGATGGAGCGCGATGTCGCGATTTTCCACGCGAGATAGAGCATATATGCGCCGCCCGCGAATTTCAGACTGGTGTAGAAAGCTGGCACCGTTTCAAGCAACACGCCAAGGCCGAATCCGACCGCCAGAAGCAGGCCGAAAAACCCGACACCGATGCCCAGCATATGCGGGATCGTGCGGCGAAAACCGAAATTCACGCCCGATGCAAGCAGCATCAGATTGTTCGGCCCCGGGGTGATGGAAGAAACAAAAGCGAAGGCGATCAGCGCCAGAAATATTTCGACAGACATATGAGAAACCCAATTGAGAGCCTGCTCCAAAAGTCGCCCTGTGTGGCTGCAAATGGCAATTTGAGATTTGCTTTCGCCTAATCTGAACCGAAAAGTCTGCAACTTTTCGGGATTATGCGAGTATTCCGGTGCTCGCGTACTCAAAGGTACGCTCTGCTCCGGTACTCGAAAATCACCATTTTCGCCCACACATGCCGCTTTTTGATTCAGGCTCTTACCCGCACAAATTAGCTCAATAAAAAACCGGCACAATCGAAACATTGTGCCGGTTTTGAGCCTTATTGTATCGATCCCCTGCCCTTAGCAGGGAAACACTACTTACATCCCTTCAGGACCCCGGTTCATCGCCGCCACGCCTGTGCGGCAGATTTCGACGAGGCCGAGCGGCTTCATAATTGAGATGAACCGCACACTCCGGCGTGGCAATCATCCGCCACCGTTATTTCTGCCATCTGTCAAAATGCAGACTAAATCTCTAACCTGAATTATATTTCATTATTAGAGGAAATTAATATGTTTAGAGCATTTGTTTTCATTACAATATCCTGGGCTGTTATAGCTTCACCAGCTCAAAGCCAGACTAAAACGGGCGCTTCTTGGTTGGATACTTTCTCAAATAAAACCGACGCAAGCGTGTGGTATGAATGGGCGACGTCGATTGGAACCGGATATGGTACTACGGAAATCAAGCCGGATGGAAAGGGCGATCCAACCCAAACTCACGGGCGAACACCGGTTAGTGGCGTTAATCATATATACACAGATAAAAATTTGAAGAATGTAATCTATGCTGTCACAGACGACAACTTCCGGCCTAACGGTCATGCCACCCTGGTATTGGCCAAGTATAAAAATAATAAAAAAGATTCAATCGTACAATGCTATTATTTGCACTTTGCTTTCAATTCTGATTATGGATACAGTTTGACGTATTACAGTGATAAAACCATGAAAATCACCGGCGTAAGCAAGGCCGACAGTGTATATCTAATACATCCAGACGAATATGGAGATGGTGATTATAGGTGCCAAGAAATTTTTGACGATATTGACAAACCTGACAAATGACTGCGATGCCAGCGCCGCAGCTTTCAACCGGTTCCAGGATTTATTCGACGAATTGGACACATAAGTAATATTGAGAAATTAACTTCCTCCCTGAGTAAATCAGGGAGGAAGTTAATATATAGCTTAGATAAACTACATCCCCTCAGGACCGCGGTTCATCGCCGCCACGCCGGTACGACAGATTTCCACAAGGCCGAGCGGCTTCATGATCGAGATGAACTGGTCGATCTTTGCGGTCTTGCCGGTGATTTCGAGAATGAAGTGATCGGTCGTTGCGTCGACCACTTTGGCCTTGAACGCATCGGCAAGACGCAGCGTTTCGGCGCGGGCTTCGCCCTTGCCTGCCACTTTCACTAGCGCCAGTTCACGCTCGATCGGGCGATCATGCCCCAGTTCACTCGCGCGGTGGCTCAAATCCACCACGCGGTGAACCGGGACAATACGCGCCAGCTGGTGACGGATCTGGTCAAGCACATGCGGTGTGCCCCGCGTCACGATGGTGATGCGCGATAGGTGCTTCTCATGCTCGGTTTCCGAAACCGTCAGGCTTTCGATGTTGTAGCCGCGACCGGAAAAAAGGCCGATCACACGGGCAAGGACGCCCGGCTCGTTGTCGACGAGGACCGCAAGCGTGTGTGTTTCCGGGGTCTGAGTTTCGGCCGCGATGAAATAAGCCGATCCGGAAGCTAGGTTCTGTGCATTCATGGTTCTATTCCTCCAGATCAGACGAGCGCGCGGCCCTTGGCGTCGATGGCATTGGCAACGGCTTCGTCCGTGGC
>JAEXXS010000295.1 GCA_023451915.1 Pseudomonadota bacterium
ATATTTGATGCTGGTATTCTTGCCGTTTTTGCACTATATGCCCCAACAGCGATCCCGCAGAAATGCAGATCAGATCGTGTAACTTGGCCCGCGCTGGACGACATCCCGGCCTGGGCGTCTGTTTTTCCTCTCATCAAGAAAGGGTTTACGATGTCGATTACTGCTGAGCGCAAGCAAGCACTTATCAAGGAATACGCCACCAAGGAAGGTGACACCGGTTCTCCTGAAGTACAGGTTGCCGTTCTTTCCGAGCGTATCGCCAACCTCACCGAACACTTCAAGGGCCACAAGAATGACAATCATTCGCGTCGCGGCCTTCTGAAGCTGGTTTCGCAGCGCCGTCGTCTTCTTGACTATGTCAAGGGCGTGGACGCAGCGCGCTACCAGGCGCTGATCGGCCGTCTCGGCCTGCGCCGTTAACGGTAAATCGGGCGACGTCACAAGCGTCGCCCGTTTGTTTTGAGCATTCTGAGGACGGGCGGATAGCCGCTTTCCAAAAGAGAATGCGAGCGTATCGGGCGAATGCCCGCTGGCATGAAACGGCGCACAAGGTGCATTCCGTCATGCCGATGAAGAGCCATAAGGCTCATGACCTGGACCAGTCATGGGGCAGGATTGCTGGTAGTTCGGCGGGTATGATCCGGAAAAGTTGCAGACTTTTCGGATGAAAGAATACCCGGCAAAAGTATGATCTCGAAAAGTGGGAACCGGTTTTCGGATAAGATCATACTCTCAAGCTGAGCTTCCCGTTGTCTTGCCCGTGGCGTGTCCGCCAACCACGGAAATGCCTTAGCGCCTTGCGCGGCGTTCCCTCATGAGGACAAGATATGTTCAATACCCACAAAGTGGAAATCGAATGGGGCGGTCGTCCGCTCACGCTCGAAACCGGCAAGATCGCCCGTCAGGCTGACGGCGCAGTTCTTGCAACCTATGGCGAAACCGTCGTTCTGGCGACTGTCGTTTCTGCCAAGGAGCCAAAGCCGGGCCAGGATTTCTTCCCGCTGACCGTCAACTATCAGGAAAAGACCTATGCCGCCGGCAAGATTCCTGGTGGCTACTTCAAGCGTGAAGGCCGTCCGAGCGAAAACGAAACACTGGTATCGCGCCTGATCGACCGTCCGATCCGTCCGCTCTTCGTTGACGGCTACAAGAACGACACGCAGGTTGTTCTGACTGTTGTTCAGCACGACCTCGAAAACAATCCCGACGTCCTGTCGATGGTTGCAGCTTCCGCCGCACTGACCATTTCCGGCGTTCCTTTCATGGGCCCGATCGGCGGCGCGCGCGTCGGCTACATCAATGGCGAATATGTCCTGAACCCGAATATCGACGAAATGCCGGAATCGAAGCTCGATCTGGTTGTTGCCGGTACTGCCGACGCAGTGCTGATGGTCGAATCGGAAGCGCAGGAACTTTCCGAAGAAGTCATGCTCGGCGCCGTTGTTTTCGGCCAGAAGGGCTTCCAGCCGGTTATCGACGCGATCATCAAGCTCGCTGAAGTTGCCGCCAAGGAACCACGTGATTTCCAGCCGGAAGATCTGTCGGGTCTCGAAGCCAAGGTGCTCGCCGTTATCGAAAACGACCTGCGCGACGCTTACAAGATCACCGAAAAGCAGGCCCGTTACGTAGCGGTTGACGCTGCAAAGGCCAAGGCGAAAGAGCATTTCTTCCCGGAAGGCGTTGAAGAAACGGAAATGTCGCCGGAACAGTTCGCGACCATTTTCAAGCACCTGCAGGCCAAGATTGTTCGCTGGAACATTCTCGACACCGGCACCCGCATCGACGGTCGCGATCTTTCAACCGTTCGTCCGATCGTGTCAGAGGTTGGCCTTCTGCCGCGCACCCACGGTTCGGCACTGTTCACCCGCGGTGAAACGCAGGCTATCGTTGTTGCCACGCTCGGCACCGGCGAAGACGAGCAGATGATTGATGCCCTGACCGGCACCTACAAAGAATCCTTCATGCTGCATTACAACTTCCCGCCCTATTCGGTCGGTGAAACCGGTCGTATGGGTTCGCCGGGCCGTCGTGAAGTTGGCCATGGCAAGCTCGCATGGCGCGCAATCCACCCGATGCTGCCTGCCGCCGACCAGTTCCCTTACACGATCCGTTCGGTTTCCGAGATCACCGAATCCAACGGTTCGTCCTCGATGGCGACCGTTTGCGGCACATCGCTCGCTCTGATGGACGCAGGCGTTCCGCTTGCACGTCCGGTTGCCGGTATCGCCATGGGCCTGATCAAGGAAGGCGACCGTTATGCTGTCCTGTCCGACATCCTCGGCGATGAAGATCACCTCGGCGACATGGATTTCAAGGTAGCCGGTACGGACAATGGCATCACCGCACTTCAGATGGACATCAAGATCGACGGTATCACCGAAGAGATCATGAAGGTCGCTCTGGAGCAGGCCAAGGGCGGTCGCGTTCACATCCTCGGCGAAATGTCGAAGGCTCTGTCCACGTCGCGTGAAGAACTCGGCGAATTCGCTCCGCGCATCGAAGTGATGAACATCCCGACCGACAAGATCCGTG
>JAEXXS010000311.1 GCA_023451915.1 Pseudomonadota bacterium
CGCCGCCGGGTGACGACGATTATATGCCGACGACATTTGAAGCGGTCATCGGCGGCAATCAGCTCACCATGTGCTCGATCATCGAGAACAAGTTCCGCATCCGTCCGCCGCATATTTTCCTAAGACCGGATGTCGGCCGGATCGGGCTGCTCGATTTCCTGAAATTCGAACAGATACTCGCCCAGAGCGCAGGTGTTCGCGAAGAGCTGAAACAAGCCCTCGATCGCATTATCGAGGGGGATAATCTTCCGACGCCTTCTTAACCCGCCGGTTCATTCGGCGGGTATTGCATCTTCCATCGTATCGTCATTGGCGGCGGGCGAAGGCGCGTCGACCGTCTTGTCGATGCGCTGGCCTTCACGGGTCGGCTTGACCAGAGGTTCAGGCGTAACCGGCTTGTTGAACAGCAAATGCCGCCCGGCCATGATGCCCTCAGACGCTTGCACGTGCAGGCGGTCCTCGTCACGCTGGCGCACATCCTCGCGAATGGCATAGGCGTTGTTTTCCGCCATGCCGAGACCTTCCAGCGCGCGCTGCCCGAAGAGCAGACCGGATTCGAAGGTTTCACGCAACTCGTACTCCACGCCCTGCGCCCGCAGCTGCAAAGTATGCTCGCGATCATAGGAGCGCACAAACAGGCGCACATCCGGATAGTCGGACTGGATCAGATTGACGATATGGTTGGTCGTTTCCTTGTTATGGGTGCAGACCGCGACGATCTTGGCCTTGCGGATGCCGGAAGCTTCCAGCACGTCCTTGCGAGTGCCGTCGCCGAAATAGATGCGGAAACCGAACTTTCCAGCGGCGCGCACGCGGTTGGGCGACTTGTCGATCACCGTCACGTCGATGCCGCCTGCCAGCAGAATCTGGGAGGCGATCTGGCCGTAACGCGAAAAGCCGATCATCAACACGTCCGAGCCGGCGCCTTCGAAATCCTCTTCGATTTCATCGACTGGCTTATCCTTGATGAGAAGCTTCGAGCCGATGGCCACGGAAAGCGGGGTCAGCGCCATGGACACGGTGACAGCTGCCACCAGTTCCGAGCCAAGTGCGCTTGAGATGATCGCCGCAGCAGAAGCAGCCGAGAACAGCACGAAGGCGAACTCGCCGCCCTGCGGCAGCAGAAAGGCGATGCGCACGGCGTCGTTATGGCTGGAGCGGAAAATGCGGCAGAGCACATAGATCACGGCGATCTTCGCGGCCATGAAAACCGGCACGGCCAGAAGGATCGTCTTCCAATATTCCAGGATCACGCTGAGATTGAGCGACAGGCCCACAGCAACAAAGAACAGGCCGAGGAAAATACCGCGGAACGGTTCGATATCGGCTTCCAGTTCGTGGCGATATGAGGACTCGGCCAGGAGCACGCCAGCGATGAACGCACCCATGGCCATCGACAGACCGGCGGCCTGCAATAATCCCGCTGAACCCAGCACGACAAACAGGGCGGCGGCGATCATGACTTCGCGCGCGCCGGTATTGGCGATGATCCGGAACATCGGATTGATCAGATACCGCCCGGCAACAACAAGCGCGGCAATGGCCGCAACCGCCGTTGCCAGATGAAAGCCCGCGCTTGCCTGCGACGGCTCATTGGGCGACAGGGCCGGAATGATCGCCAGGATTGGAACAATGGCGAGATCCTGAAACAGCAGGATCGCGAAGGCGCGCTGCCCGTGTTTCTGGTTGGTCTCGGCGCGATCTTCCAGCACCTGCATGGCAAACGCTGTCGATGACAGGGCGAGGCCAAAGCCGATGATGATGGCGGCTTCCGGATTGAGGCCCGCCAGATAGATGCCAAGCCCGGTGAGCACCGCGCCGCACAAGAGAACCTGTGCCGCGCCCAGCCCGAAGATCGCATGACGCAGCGCCCAGAGCCGCGACGGCTTCAGTTCGAGACCGATGATGAAGAGCAGGAACACCACGCCGAGTTCGGAGAAGTGCAGGAATTCCTCGCCATCGGCGATAAGGCGCGCGACGGGTCCAATGGTGATGCCAGCAGCCAGATAGCCCAGCACTGTGCCCAGCCCCAGACGCTTGAACAGCGGCGCGGCGATGATGGCGCCGCCAAGGATCATCAGGGCCTGTAGGTAGAGATTTCCACCGGTCGGAATCATGCTGTGCGCTCTTGTGGTTCGGAGACGGACGGGTCTCGCGACGTGAGGATTTGGAGAAATGTGGATGGGCGTGCCTTGATGCCCCCCGATTTCAGCAATATAGAAACAAGATATGGCTGCAATCAGCCCGATGTCGACCAAATTGACGATATTTTTTTAGCAAGTCCCGGTCACGACCCGTTGCATATTGCAATGTCCGGTCAGGCGGAGGCGAGCTTGCCAAAGCGGGATTGTGCAATGATTTCAGATAATTCGGCAGAAAAGCTGGTCGAGCGTGCGGCCCAGTTGGTGAAAGCTGCCGAACGTGCGGGCGCCAACCACGCTGACGCTGTTGTGATGCGTGCCCGCTCTGTCAGCGTCTCGGTGAGGCTTGGCAAGGTTGAGGGAACCGAATCGTCGGAGAGCGACGATTTTGCCCTGCGTGTTTTTGTCGGACGGCGGATCGCCAGCGTTTCGGCCAATGCGGGCGCTGATCCCGACCGTCTGGCGGAGCGAGCCGTCGCCATGGCGCGGGTTGCGCCGGAAGATCCCTTTGAACAGCTTGCCGACCCGGCGCTGCTGGTGAAGTCGCCGCGCGATCTTGATCTTTACGACGGGACGGAAATCGACACCCACCGTCTGACGCAGGATGCGCTGGCGACGGAAGCGGCGGCGCTTGAAGTCAAAGGCGTAACGAATTCCGGCGGCGCTGGCGCATCGCGCAGCCTCGGCGGGCTGGTGCTTGTCACCTCCACCGGCTTTGCCGGTCGCTATGCCGCCACGCGTTTCGGTCGCTCGGTTTCGGCCATTGCGGGCGAAGGCACCAAGATGGAGCGCGACTATGATTTTAGTTCGCGGCTGCATTTTGCCGATCTCGATACGCCGGACGCCATCGGGCGTCGCGCCGGGGAGCGCGCAGTGCGCAGGCTTGGTGCGCGGCAGGCAAAGACCGGTCCGGTCACGGTGGTTTTTGATCCGCGCCTCGCACGCGGCATTGCCGGGCATCTGGCCAGCGCCATCAATGGCGCGTCGGTTGCCCGCAAGACGAGCTTTCTGCGCGACAGTCTGGGCAAGCAGATATTAAAGCAGGGCATCAATGTCACCGATAACCCGCTGCGCATGCGCGGATCGTCGTCCCGTCCCTTCGACGGGGAAGGTATTGAAGGTCAGCCGCTGACCATGGTTGAGGACGGCGTGCTGCAACATTGGCTGTTGTCCGGTTCCAGCGCCCGCGAACTGGGTCTGACGGGCAACGGACGCGGCGTGCGCTCAGGCTCCGGTGTTTCGCCTGCCTCGACCAATTTTGCCATTGAGCCGGGCACGCAGTCGCCGGAAGATCTCATCCGCGCTGTCGGTACGGGCTTCTATGTGACGGAAGTGTTCGGGCAGGGCGTCGATATGATCACCGGGCAATATAGCCGCGGCGCTTCCGGCTTCTGGATCGAAAATGGCGAACTGGCCTATCCGGTCAGCGAGGTGACTATCGCGTCGAACCTCAAGGACATGTTCCTCAATCTGACACCGGCATCGGATATCGATCGCAATTTCGGGATGACCGCGCCAACGCTCGTAATCGAAGGCATGACCCTTGCCGGAAATTGACAAATACAGCGAGAAGCGTGACGAGTTGGCGCTATTGCGCGATGCAGCGCGCGAAGCCGGGCGCATCGCCATGCGCTATTTCGGGCGCTCGCCTGAAGTCTGGTTGAAGGACGGGCATTCGCCGGTCAGCGAAGCCGATCTTGCGGTTGATCGCTATCTGAAAGATGTGCTGCTGTCGGCGCGGCCTGATTATGGCTGGATTTCCGAAGAGACCGACGATGAACGCGCCAAGGCGAAGCGGCGGCGGGCCTTCGTCGTCGATCCTATCGACGGCACACGCGCATATATTGCCGGTCAGGACCAGTGGTGCGTGAGCATTGCGATCGTCGAGGATGGCAGGCCGATTGCCGGGGTTCTGGAGTGCCCGGTTCGCAAGGAACTGATCGAGGCCGGGCTTGGTCTTGGCGCGGTGCAAAACGATGCGCCCATCCAGGTGAAATTGCCGCCGGAAGGCGAGAAGGTGACCATCGCCTCGGCCCGCAACATGACCGCCGCCCTGCCGGAACAATGGCGCGACAGGGTCAAGCTGCATGCATATGTGCCGTCGCTCGCCTATCGCATCGCGATGGTGGCGCGCGGCGAGATCGCGGGCACCTTCATTCGGCCAAATTCGCATGATTGGGATCTGGCTGCAGCCGATCTCATCTTGAGTGAGTCGGGCGGGGCTATTCTGACAAACGATGCTCTTCCGCTCATTTATGGCGGTCCGACGCGGAGCCATGGGGCTCTTGTCGCGGCCAGCGGGAATTTGCTGCGTGAAATGTTGAGTGTTGTCGCGGAGTGACCGTTGGGTTAATCATGCCGCAAACCAAAATTGTTCAGGGATTATTGTCATGAGTGTCGAAGGCGACAAAAAGCAGCTTCTTCATCTGGTGTTCGGCGGCGAGCTGTCCAAGCTTGGAACCGTTCAGTTCCGCGATCTCGAAAACCTCGATATCGTCGGCATCTATCCCAACTACGAATCCGCAAAGACCGCCTGGAAGGCCAAGGCCCAACAGACTGTCGACAATGCTCATATGCGCTATTTCATCGTGCACCTGCATCGGTTGCTCGATCCTGAAGGTGTGACGCTGCAGGCGGACTGAGCAGTTTGCCCGGTCCAGACCAACATACAACCGAAGGCGAAGAACGTCCGGTCCAGTCAGCGGTAGAACCCGTCAGGCGCAAGAAAAAAGACGGCTTTGCCAAGCGTCTTTGGAAGCGCGTGCGCGGGCCGCTGGCGCAGTCGGCTGTGGTCAAGTCGATATTGGTCTGGCTGATCACGAGCTATTTCAAACTCGTCTATTATACCAATACACGTCTGAAAGGCTCAGCCGACCCGCAAGCGCTGGTCGGCAAGGATGATCCTTTCATTGTGACTTTCTGGCACGGCCAACATTTGATGGGGCCGTTCATTTGCCCCAAGGGCATTGAACTCGTCGCCATGTTCTCGCGCAGCGCCGATGCGGAGCTGAATGCCCGCGTGGCGGAAAAGCTCGGGCTCAAGACCGTGCGCGGTTCTGGTGGACGCAGTTCGCGTGCGCAGCCCGAAAAGGGCGGTGCGCGCGCACTCCTCACCTTGAAGAATGCGCTGAAAAAAGGACAGTCGGCATCGATCATCGCCGACATTCCCCACGGCACGCCGCGTGAGGCGGGCGAGGGGATCATTTTGTTGGCGAAATTGTCCGGGCGACCGATCATTCCGGTTGCTTATGCCTTCTCAAGAAACCATGTTTTGGAGAAGTCGTGGGACAAGACGACGATTCCACTGCCTTTTGGACGGTCCGTTGTTGTGCGCGCCGACAATGTCTGGGTGGATGCCGACGCCGATGAAACGCAACTGGAAGAAAAACGCATGGAACTGACGCGCCTCTTGAACGATGCCACGGCGCGCGCCCAAGCGGCATTGGAGAAAGCGAAATGAGCGAACGCTGGGCGCGCAATCTATTGTCTGCCTATCGCATGTTCGGCTCCGCCGCCTATCCCTTCGTGGGGCCTTACATTGCCTACCGCGCATCGCGCGGCAAGGAAGAGCGGCAGCGTCGGGGCGAGCGTTATGGCAAGTCAGCCATCGCCCGCCCGCAAGGGCCGGTCATCTGGGCCCATGCGGCAAGTGTCGGCGAAAGCGTTGCCATCACGCCGCTGATCGAAAGCATTGCCGCAACCGGTATTCATATCGTGATGACCACCGGCACGGTGACGTCGGCAAAACTTGTGGCCGATCAGCTGGGCTCCAAGGTTATCCATCAATATGCGCCGCTCGACCTGCAGCCAGCGGTCAACAATTTTCTCAATCACTGGAAGCCGGACCTCGCCATCGGCTGCGAATCCGAGATCTGGCCCGCAACGGTACTGTCGCTGGGCGGTCGTCATATTCCGCAAGTGCTGGTCAATGGCCGCATGTCGGATCCCTCCTTTGCCGCATGGCAAAAGCGGCCTGCGCTGGCCGAAGCCCTGTTTGAAAATTTCGCCCATGTCGTTGCCCAGTCGGAACTCGACGGCGACCGCTTCCGCACGCTTGGCGCGCGCCCGGTCAGCGTGTCGGGCAATCTGAAGGTCGATACCGCGCCGCCGCCTGCTGATCCGCAGGCCCTGTCCATGTTGCAGCGGCAGATTGCCGGACGGCGCAGTTGGGCTGCGATCTCTACCCATGATGGCGAAGAGGCCATCGCTGCCGAAGTGCACCAGATGCTGAAGGTGCGCTATCCGCATCTCGTGACGATCATCGTGCCGCGCCACCCCGACCGCACGCCTGCCATAGAGGCGATGTTGGCGGAAAAGGGGCTGAAAGTCACCAGGCGCAGCAGCGGCTTGGCCGTCGAGGCGGATACCGATATTCTGCTGGGCGATACGATTGGCGAAATGGGGCTTTATCTGCAATTGACCGAGATTGCCTTTATCGGCAATTCGCTGACCAAGGAAGGCGGGCACAATCCGCTGGAGCCGGCGATGATGGGCACAGCCGTGCTGACCGGCAAGAATGTGCAGAATTTCCGCGAGTCCTTCCAGCGCCTGATTAAGAATGGCGGCGCACGCATCGTGAAGGACCGGAACATGCTCGCCGGGGCAATCAATTTCCTGTTCAACAATCCGCAGCATCTGCGCGGCATGATCAACGCTGGCGTCAACACCGTCAAGGATATGCGCGGTGCACTTGACCGCACGCTGGTTGCGCTGGAACCGTTCATCCAGCCGCTTGTGCTGCAGGCCCAGTTCCCCGGCAATCGCAACGAGGTTGCCTATATCCACGGCGGCATCTGAAATGGCGAGCGAAGCGCCGCCTTTCTGGTGGGAAAAGCCCGACTGGCGCGCGAAATCGCTTGCCCCGGCTGCATGGATTTACGGCGCTATCGCCGGGCGACGCCTGATCCGTTCCGAACCGCCACGGATTGCTCTGCCCGTTCTCTGCATTGGCAATTTCACGGTCGGTGGGGCAGGCAAGACCCCGACAGCAATTGCCTTTGCCAAAGGCGCAAAGGCGCGCGGGCTGAAGCCGGGCATCGTCTCGCGCGGCTATGGCGGTAGTTATAAAGGGCTGCATGTGGTGGACCCGGGGCACGACAGCGCCCGCTATGTCGGCGACGAACCGCTTTTGCTGGCGCGCCATGCGCCGGTTGCGCTTTCGCCCGACCGGGTTAAGGCGGCGCAGCATCTGCAATCGCTCGGCTGCGATTTCATCATCATGGATGACGGGTTCCAGAGTGCGCGGCTTCATGCCGATTTTGCACTACTGGTGGTGGATGCAGGGCGCGGTATCGGCAATGGTCGTGTGATCCCGGCAGGTCCATTGCGTGCACCGCTGACCGACCAGATGCGCAAGACCGATGCGCTGCTGCGGATCGGCAAGGGCGATGCGGCGGATTTTGTGGTCCGCCAGGCGGCCCGTGCCGGGCGACCGATCTATGACGCAAAGCTCATTCCATCATCGACGGCAACGGTGGCGGGGCAGCGCTGGCTGGCTTTTGCCGGTATCGGCAATCCCGACAAGTTCTACGCCAGTCTTGCGCAGGCTGGCGGCGTCATTGCGGAAACACGCTCGTTTCCCGATCATCACAGCTTCGAGCCTGATGAAATTCGCGATCTGATCGATACGGCCCGCAGGCAGGGGCTGGGGCTTATCACCACGGCAAAGGACCATGTGCGTCTCGCCACAATGGACGGTGTGCCGGCTGAATTTCTGTCGAAACTGGCGGTTCTCGATGTCGATCTGAAGTTCGAGCGTTCAGACGCGCTCCACCATATTCTTGATACGGTGATAGAGCGCTTTAAAAACCGGTCATTATAAGCGAACTACGCCTTTTTGCGGCTGCGCATTTCCGGGTTGAACTCAAGCTCACGCTCGAAGGAAATGTGACCCGTTGCATAGGCTTCCTGCCGCGCAACGCTCCAATATTTCAGCTCGTCGAGCGGAATCTGCGCGCCGGTAACGGCGCAGAGCACATAGGAACCGTGCTTGACGATTTCATAGTCGCCGTCGAGATAACGCAGGACAGCTTCGGACGATGAGCGGGGTGATTCAAATCTGTTCATATGTGTAAAACCTTTGCACTGGACTCTAGCAAGTGCGGACCCTGGCGTCCAGTTACATAAACCATCAGCGTCTGCCGAAAAGCCGCTCGATATCGCTAAGCTTCAGCTCGATATAGGTGGGGCGTCCGTGATTGCATGTGCCGGAACCGGGCGTTGCTTCCATTTCGCGCAGCAATGCGTTCATTTCTTCCGGTTTGAGGCGGCGTCCGGAACGCACCGATCCATGGCAGGCCATGGTGGCCGCGACATGGTTGAGCATGGCCTGCAATCCGTCGGCGGTTTCATGCTCGGCAATCTCATCGGCCAGATCGCGGATCAGCTGCTGTACATTCATTTCCCCCAGCATAGCGGGCGTCTCGCGCACAGCAATGGCGCCGGGACCGAACTGTTCCACACCAAGCCCGAACCGGGCCAGCGTTTCCGCATGGCTTGCCAGCCGCTCGGCATCTTCCTCAGCCAGATCGACCACTTCGGGGATCAGCAGCATCTGCCCCGGTATCGGGCGCGAATGCAGCGCGTTCTTGAGCGCCTCATAGACGAGTCGTTCATGGGCCGCGTGCTGGTCCACGATGACGAGACTGTCTTCGGTTTGCGAGACAATATAATTGGCATGGATTTGCGCGCGGGCAGCACCGAGCGGCTTTTGCTGCAATTCGACCGGGGCTTCGCTCATAGTCGCGCGCGCATCGGCTGTCGGAATATTCACGACATCGATGGTCGCCTGCTCGCTTTCGTGGAACGAGGATGCGTTTCCGAAATCGAGCGGTCTATGCGCCGGATGTGCGGTTTGCGGCGACCATTCGCTGCGCGGGCTTGGGCGTTCAGACCGCCAGCTTGTGGAGGCATAGCCGGTGGAGGCGGCGCGCGTTGCCGGTGAAGACTGCGGCTGAAACCCTTCCGCCCGAAAAGCCTGCAACATGGCTTCTGCACCGCTGGTTGCCGGGCGAATGCCGGATTGGGACAGCGCCTGCTTGATTGCGCCGACGATCAGGCCGCGCACCAGACCGGGGTCCCGAAAGCGTACATCGGCCTTGGCGGGGTGCACATTCACATCGACCAGTGCGGGGTCGAGCGTCAGAAACAGCACGGCGACCGGATGGCGGTCACGCGCAATAACATCGGCATAAGCTCCGCGCAGCGCACCGAAAATCTGCTTGTCGCGCACGGGACGGCCATTCACATAAGCGAACTGATGCTGCGCATTGCCGCGATTATGGGACGGTATGCCGACAAATCCCGCGAGCCGCACGCCGTCGCGCTCAGCATCGATGGCGAGCGCGTTTTCACCGAAATCCTGGCCCAGAACCTGCCCGATCCGTTCCAGCGTTGCGTCGGCGCCTGTGCCAGTCGCGGGCATTTCCAAGGGCGTGCGGTCGGTGCCCGACAGCGAAAAGCGCACATGCGGAAAGGCAATGGCGATGCGTTTCAGCACATCGGTGATGGCGGAAGCTTCGGCCCGGTCCGTCTTCATGAATTTGAGGCGGGCGGGCGTCGCGTAAAACAGGTCACGCACTTCGGCAATCGTGCCGCGATTAAGTGCGGCAGGGCGTGGGCCTTCGAGATGCCCGCCGGAAAC
>JAEXXS010000429.1 GCA_023451915.1 Pseudomonadota bacterium
CCGCTCTGGCGCAGCAGCGTATCGGTCCACGGGGCCGAAACCGGCTCCATATCCGCGCCTGCTGGATCGAGGAAATTGACCGCCGTGACGTTGATGACATCGCCACGATCCGCATTGAGACCGGCAGCCGTGGCGACGAGATCGCGGATTTTGGTGATCTGCTGATCGACGAAATTGGCGGGCGGCGGCGTGGTTCCGGCTGTTTGCAGCAGGCGCGCCTGATCGATGACGACGGCAATCGACAGGCGCTTGACGGCATAACCATCGCTGACCGTCGCAATCGTCTTGCTGTTCATTTCGTAATTGGTCAGTTCCTCGCGGCGGTCGGTCTTTTCCGAGGAGGTTTCGCCATTGCGGTTCTGGATTTCTTCCTGCGGAATGTTCTGTTCCACACCGGTTGCGTTGTTATCGCGGTTGTTGCGGGAATCGCCGCTTTCGCGCACCACGCGGACCGAACGTTCGACGCGCGATTCGGGATCGAAAGTCGTCTCGTTGATCTGGCGGCGGTCAGTGTCGAGCGTTGCCTGCACGCTGGTCTGGAAATGGCCGAGACCGAGATAGGGCGCAAGCGCCTTGCGGATGCTGTCGTCGACATTGCCTGCAACCTGCTGTTCCAGCGAGGCGGTCATGAGGGCAGCGCCATTGGCGGCCTCGCCAGCGGAGGCGAGCAGACGGCCATTGGTGTCGAGAACGGTGACGGATGATGCATCGAGCGAGGGCACGGCGGCGGCAACAAGCTGGCGGATCGACTGTGCTGATTCGGCTGCAAAGCCGCCTTCCGCGCGGATGACCACCGAAGCGGATGGCTTCTGGTCGCCGCGACGGAACGAGCCTTTTTCAGCCAGAACGATATGCACGCGGGCAGCCTTCACGCCGCGAATCGCCTGAATGGTGCGGGCGATTTCGCCTTCAAGCGCGCGAACGCGGGTGATTTCCTGCATGAAGGAGGTGAGGCCGAGCGAACCCATGTTGTCGAACAGCTCGTAACCGGCATTGTTGGAGGTCGGAAGGCCCTTTTCGGCCAGATACATGCGCGCGGTTTCGGCCTTGCCGATCGGCACCAGAATGGACGAACCATCCGACTTCACATCGAATGGAATACCGGCTTCGCCGAGCGCCAGGCCCATGCGGTTCACGTCATCGCGCGACAGACCGACATAAAGCGTCTCATAGGAGGGGCGGCTGATATAGAAGCTCGTATAGAGGATCGCGCCCATCAGGGCCGCGCCCACAAGCCCGAGCGCAACAAGCTTGCGTACGCCGAGCGTGCCAAGCGTTCGCTTCAGTTGTTCGATCAATTGCTGGATATTCTGCTGCATCGACACCACCGCCATCATGATGGATGCAAACTAGACCGCGAAGCTTGCGCGAAAGTGGCGGCTGATAAAGCAGGTGCTTTTGCTTTCCCGGAAGGCCAGCAACGAAGCGGGGCGCGGAATTTATCCCGCGCCCCTTTTCCGCCCAAAGGCATCCGGTCCGATCAGGTCGGTCCGGATGCGAACCCCTGATTTGCCTGAGAACTCGCGAGCGCCGGTGATCCGGCGCTCCGTATCGTCTACTCAGTTATCGATTAGCCGCGGAACAGCGACAGGATCGACTGGTTCGACGAGTTGGCGATCGACAGAGCCTGAACGCCGAGCTGCTGCTGAACCTGGAGAGCCGACAGACGAGCCGATTCCTTGTTCATGTCAGCGTCAACGAGCGTGCCAACGCCCTTTTCGATGGAGTCCTGCAGACCCGACAGGAAGCTTTTCTGGCTGTCGATCTGCGACTTGGCTGCACCGAGCGTTGCTGCACCGGTTGCAAGGCTCGCCAGAGCCGTTTCAACCGTGTTCAGCGCCGTGCCGATAGCAGTGTCGTCCGAAGCAGAGGTGAAGAAGCCCGCAGCAACGATCGTTGCAACCATGGTCTTCGCATCGGTGTCAGCCGCTGCAACGGTGATCTTGTCGACCGTAACGGTGGCGCCAGAACGGTTGTACGAAGCAACAACTTCGAGATCGTCCGTCGGGCCGTTGAGCAGGTTGGAACCAGCGTAGTTGGCGTTGCTGAGAGCCGAGTTGATGTTGGAAACGATCGACTTCACTTCGGTTTCGATCTTGCCCTTGTCTTCGGTGCTTGCACCGAGGGCCGAAACGAGCTTGGTCTTGATGCTGTCAACAGCTTCACGGATCTTGTTGATCGCGGAGTAAGCGGTGTCAACCTTGCCAGCGCCGAGGCCGAGAGCGTCCTGAACGGCCGAGTTGGCCTTGTTGTCGGACTTCATCGACGTAGCGATAGACCAGTACGAAGCGTTGTCGGAAGCTTCGCCGATACGCAGGCCGGTCGAAATGCGGTTCTGCGTTGCTTCCAGCGACTTGTTGGTCGAAGAAAGGGTCTGGAGAGCGGTCAGAGCCGCAGAGTTGGTCAGAATGCTAGCCATTATTTTGCCCCTTGGGAAAAATCAAACAGAGGGACAGGCCGGACTTACCGGCATAGTGGAGCGGCATCATGCCTGTCTCCGCAGAGACCCACCATGTGCCGACGTTTAAAACTCAAATATTAAAGTAATGCTAATTTATTCTGCCGAATTTTACCGATCTCTGAGATTTTGACGCCGATTTTCCACGGGCGCTTTGGCGACTGTTCCAAATCGGATCAGGAGAAGGAGCGGATGAGGCTTCCGACCAGAATATTCCAGCCGTCGATCAGCACGAAGAACAGAATCTTGAAGGGCAGTGAGATCACAGTTGGCGGCAACATCATCATGCCCATCGACATGGTGAGCGTCGCCACGACGAGATCGATCACCAGAAACGGCAGCACGATCAGGAAGCCGATTTCAAAACCGCGACGCAGTTCCGAAATCATGAAGGCTGGAACCAGCACACGAAAATCCACGATGCCGTCCTCGCCGGTGCGGAAGGACGGATCGGCGAGATCTTCAAAGAGCCGCAGATCCTTGTCGCGGACCTGGCCCATCATGAATTCGCGAAAGGGCTGCGAAATCTCGGTCAAGGCGACCTGTTGCGTTATCTCGTTACGCATCAGCGGCTGCACGCCATTGTTCCAGGCGCGGTCGAAGGCGGGCGCCATGACATAGAACGTCATGAACAGGGCAAGCGAGATCATCACCATGCTGGCGGGCGCGGTCTGGAGACCGAGGCCGGAACGCAGAAGCGAGAAGGCGATGGCGAAGCGCGTGAAGCTCGTCACCATGATCAGAATGCCCGGCGCGATCGACAGCACCGTCAAAAGGCCAAAGAGCTGGACGATCTGCCCGCTGGCCGCGCCGCTGCCTGCGGGCAGCAGATTTTCCAGCGTTAAAGCCTGTTGGGCCTGTGCCGAAACGGTGAATGCGAGCGTCAGAAGAACGCCAAGACCAATAAGTTTTTTCATTCTACGACCAGTGCCGAAATAAAGACCCGGTCCACCGCGCCTTCCGAGCGCAGGCGGGCGCGTTCTTCGAGATCGGCGCGCAGATAGGCAAGTCCTGCCGCGCCTTGCAGTTGCATGAGATTGACGCTGCGCAGGAAGCTCAGGAAATCATCGCCGACATTGGCCGCCATGGCGGCCGGTATTTCATGGCCGGGCTTGGCGACCAATGAGGCCTCCAGCCGAACCCAGGTGTTCTGCGGAATGCCGAGATTGGTGACAATCGGCTTCAGCGGCACGACCGTACCGATGGAGCGCGATTCGAAATCGCCGGGCTTCGGCTTGTCTTCCTTGGCCGTGGTTTTGGCGGTTGCCTGCTGGTCGGCGGAAATCAGTCCGCCCAGATACCAGCCGCCGCCAGCGGCGATAGCGGTGAGGGCAACGACAGCCGCCAAAAGCCCCATCATGGAGCCCTTTGCCTTGCCGTCATTCTTGTCCAGTGCCGTGTCGCTCATCGATGCTCAACTTTGAAGCACATCCCGAAAAAGGGATATGCGCAGAAACAAAAAGGTCAGAAAGGCGATACCTGATCGAGGATCTGCTGGCCGTATGGTGGCTGCTGCACCTCGCTCAGCCGTCCGCGACCGCCATAGGAAATGCGGGCCTCGGCGATCTTGTCGTAGGAAATGGTGTTGGAGCCGGAAATATCGCGCGGACGCACGACACCAGCGACATTCAGCACGCGCAGTTCGTTGTTGACGCGTACTTCCTGCGAACCCCGAATAATCATGTTGCCATTTGGCAGCGTGTTGGTGACGATAGCCGCGACCTGAAGGCTGATATCCTCGCTGCGCTTGATCGTGCCCTTGCCCTTGGACGAGCTGTCGGAATGGGTGTTGATGGAACCGTCCATGTCGCCGCCAGCACCCGCACCGGTGCTGCTGCTGGTCGCAAACGAACCGCCCGCGCCGTAAATGCCTTTCGACACCCGCTCGCGGTCGGTCTTGTTGTCGAGATTGGCGCGGTCATTGATGGAGATGATGACCGTCAGCACATCGCCCGGCTCGGCAGCACGCGGATCCTTGAAGAAATTGGTCGAGCGCTGGTTCCAAAGCGAATAATCGGGCTTGGCCGGACGCGATGGATAGCCGCTATATTGCGGATTGTTGTTCATGCCAAGATTGGCGGCGACCGGCGACAGGTCCGGCGCACGACCGACCTCTTCCGGCTTCATGGCGCAACCCGCCAGAAGCGCCAGAGCGGCGGCAGCGAAAATGGTCTTGTTCATGCGTCCTGTCATTGCACCGTATTCCCGGTTTGCGCCTGGGCGCGCTGGTCCTTCGCCGCTGGCGGCGGGGTCGTTGTGCGCTGCGAGCCGACGATGATGCGCGCAAGCTTCGCCGCTTTGTCCGGCGGCATTTCATTGAGGATGATGCTCGAAACGCGCGGATTGAGCTTGAGGATCAGGGCAGCTGCGGCCTCATCGCCGATCATCCCCATCTGGGCCGCCGCCGCGTCGGGCTTCATCTTGGAGATGATGTCGACCAGCGAATCCTGCGCCTTGCTGACGAACTCGTCGCGGCGCTTCAACCACATCTCATATTCCTTGCGTTTTTCTTCCAGCGCCTGCATCCGCTCGTCGACCTCGGCTTTGAGGTCGGTGAGCTGCTTGGCCTGCAAGGAATAGCGCGCATCTGCCGCCTGATTGTCGATATTGCCGCAATATTTGCGGATTTCATCCAGATTGCCGAGCGTTGCGGGCGGCATGGAGGCTGGCGTCACAGAGGGTTGTGCGGCGGCAACCGGCGCCGCCTGCGATGCTGCTTCCTGCGCCAAGACCGGCAAGGCGCTTGCAAAAAGCAGCGCCAGAGCCGAACCGGTGCGGATTGCCTGTTTCACGATCATCTGCGCTGTCATCCCCGGCTTCATCATTGCACCACCAGCTCCGCGTGAAGCGCGCCGGAAGACTTGATCGCCTGAAGGATGGCGATGATACCGGTCGGCTTCACACCCATCTGGTTGAGACCCTTGACCAGATTTTCCAGATTGGCGCCGGTCAGAATCCCGATCTTGGCATTGGGCTGATTAACGGCGATATCGGTGCTCGGCTCCATCGCCGTCACGCCGTCGCTGAAGGGTTCAGGCTGCACGACCATCGGCGTTTCCGTCACGCGCACCGTCAGGCTGCCATGGCTGATCGCCACCTTCGAAATGCGCACCTTCGCGCCGATGACCACCGTGCCGGTGCGCTCATCCACCACCACGCGCGCCACCTCATCCGTGATGATCGGCAGGCCTTCCAGCTCTGCGAGAAAGCGGGCGGCAGGCACATTTTTCGGACGCGACAGGCGGATCGTCTTGGCATCGCGGGCCAACGCCACACCGCGACCATAACGACGCTTGGCAAAAATATTGATCGTATCGGCAGTGCGCACGGCCGTCGTGAAATCGGGATCGCGCAGTTCGACGATCATCTCGCTGTCCTTGCCGAAATTACCGGCAACCTCGCGCTCGACCAGAGCGCCGTTGGGAATGCGGCCCGATGTCGGCACGCCCTGCGTGATGGAGGCGGCATCGCCTTCGGCGGTAAAGCCGGAGACGATCATATTGCCCTGCGCAACAGCGTAAATCTGGTTATCGGCGCCCATCAACTGCGTCATGACGAGCGTACCGCCCTGCAAGGAGGTGGAATCGCCGATGGACGAAACCGTCACATCGATGCGCGAGCCGGAACCAGCAAAGGCGGGCAGATTGGCGGTGACAATCACGGCAGCCGTGTTCTTCGAACGGGTGGAATTGCGCGGCGCATTGATGCCCAGATTATCAAGCATGGCGCGCATCGACTGTTCGGTGAAAGGCGAGTTGCGCAGGCTGTCGCCCGTACCTTTTAGGCCGATCACCAGACCGTAACCGACAAGCTGGTTTTCGCGCACGCCCTGAATGGTCGCGATATCCTTGAGGCGCGCAACAGCGCTGCCCCGGCCAAGCTCGGCATAGGCCATCTTGGACGGATCGCCGCCAGCCCCCAGCCAATCGGCATCCGCTTCCACGGCGGTGGCGAAATCCTTCACATTCTTGGCCGATTCATCCGCCAGAACCGCAACAGGTTGAAGCGCAAGAGCCAGAATGGCGATCAGCGTTGCCCAGGTTTTTATCACCGCATCCCCACTTGAACACGGCCATCGGCCAGCACCGTGCCGGGCACGACGACGCCGCTGTCGCTGTTGCGTACCTTGATGAAATCGCCTGCCGCGCCGGATTCGAGCGGAATGCCGACGGCCGTAATTGTCATGACGCCGGAATCGAACACCATCGTCACCGGCACGCCGCGCTTGACCAGCGACGGCTCCGAAAGAGCGGCAACGAGGATCGGCTTGCCGGCGATCAGCGTCTTGCGCGCGACCTTGCCGTCAGCCTGATCCACCGACAGCACATATTGCTGCGCAGCGGGCGCGCTGATGTAGAACTTCTTCTCGACCAGCGCGACATTGCTGACGACCTGTCCGGGATAAACGGTCGCCGAAGGCACGACGAAAGCGATGCGGTCGGTGGCGGAAGCCCCCGAAACCGCAGCCGCTGCAAGACCCGCCGCTCCGGCAATCGCCAGTGCGGCGCTTTTGAAGCGGGACCGGGCTTTGATGTCATTTCCTTGGGCGCGTTTCATGGTGATCACCGTCAGCGCATGTTCTTCGATACGGTCGCCGCCATTTCGTCGGCGGCCTGAATGACCTTGGAATTCATTTCATAGGCGCGCTGCGCCGTAATCAGATCGGTGATTTCCTTCACCGG
>JAEXXS010000321.1 GCA_023451915.1 Pseudomonadota bacterium
AACGGATCCTTGCCGAGCGACTTCGGCTCGTCAGCCGCTGCGGCCTCGCCATTGGCTTCGCCGCCCAACTGACGGGTAAATTTGCACTCCGGATAGTTGGAGCAGCCGACAAACGCGCCATATTTGCCAAGTTTCAACGACAGAGTACCCGTGCCGCAAGTCGGGCACGAACGCGGATCGCTGCCGTCCTCGCGGGCGGGGAAGGCCAGCGGCGCCAGTTCTTCATTCAGCGCATCCAGAACATTGGTAACGCGCAGTTCCTTGATGTCATCGACGGAGCCCGAGAAATCGCGCCAGAAATCACGCAGCACGTCTTTCCACGACAGCTTGCCGTCGGAGATGAGATCGAGCTTTTCTTCGAGGCTCGCCGTGAAGTCATATTCCACATAGCGGTCGAAGAAGCTTTCCAGAAAAGCCGTGACCAGTCGGCCCTTCGGCTCCGGGATCAGCTTGCGCTTGTCCATGCTGATATATTCGCGGTCGCGCAGCGTGGCGAGCGTGGCGGCATAGGTCGAAGGACGACCGATGCCCAGCTCTTCCATCTTCTTGATCAGCGAAGCTTCCGAGTAACGCGGCGGCGGTTCGGTCGAGTGCTGGGTGGCATCGATTTTTTCGCGCGCCAGCGCCTCGCCGCTGCGAATCTCCGGCAGCTTTGCGCTATCCTCGTCGTCGTCCTCTTCCTCGCGATGATCCATATAGGCGGCAAGGAAGCCGTCGAACTTCGTCACAGAACCATTGGCGCGCAGCATTGCCGAGCGCGAGCCGTTGACGGCTTCGATATCCGCCGTGGTGCGCTCAATGTCGGCAGCCTGCATCTGGCTGGCGATTGCGCGCTTCCAGATCAGTTCATAAAGCCGCGCCTGATCCTCATCGAGATAGCGGCGCACTTCTTTCGGATGCCGCGAAAAGTCAGTCGGACGAATGGCTTCGTGCGCTTCCTGCGCGTTTTTGGCCTTGCTGGAATAATAGCGCGGCTTTTCCGGCACATATTTCGCGCCGAATGTCTCGCCAATGGCCTGACGCGCCGCAGTGATCGCTTCCGGGGCCATCTGCACACCGTCAGTACGCATATAGGTGATGAGACCGGCAGTCTCGCCGCCAATATCCACGCCTTCATAAAGCCGCTGCGCCACCTGCATGGTCCGCGATGCCGAGAAACCGAGCTGGCCGGAAGCGGCCTGCTGCAAGGTCGAGGTGGTGAAAGGCGGCCCCGGATTGCGCTTGGTCGGCTTGGCCTCGACCGAAATGGCCTTGAAGCTTGCGCCTTCCAGCATGGTGCGAATGCCGGTGGCCTGTTCGCCATTCTTGATGTCGAGCTTGCCGAGCTTCTTGCCGTCCACGGCGGTGAGACGTGCCGTGAAACTGTCATTGCGCGGCGTCTTCAAAAGAGCGGCAATATTCCAGTATTCTTCGCGAATGAAGCGTTCGATCTCCGACTCGCGGTCGGCGACGAGGCGCAGAGCGACCGACTGCACGCGGCCGGCCGAACGTGCGCCCGGCAGTTTGCGCCACAGAACCGGCGACAGCGTGAAACCGAAGAGATAGTCGAGTGCACGGCGCGCAAGATAGGCATCGACCAGCGGCTCGTCGATATCGCGCGGATTGGCAATGGCGTCGAGAACGGCCTTCTTGGTGATGGCGTTGAAAGCTACGCGTTTGACCGTCTTGCCCTTCAGCGCCTTTTTCTGATTGAGCACTTCCAGCACGTGCCAGGAAATGGCTTCCCCTTCGCGATCCGGATCGGTTGCGAGAATGAGGCCATCGCTGTCTTTCAGCGCCTTGACGATATCCGAGAGCCGCTTGGAAGAATTGCCATCCACTTCCCATGACATGGCAAAATCTTCATCCGGACGCACCGAACCATCCTTGGCTGGTAAGTCTCGCACGTGACCAAACGATGCCAGAACCTTATAGTTCGAGCCCAGATATTTATTGATAGTTTTCGCCTTGGCAGGCGATTCGACAACAACGACGTTCATTTAAAACAGCCCAGATTCGCGCCCCGCAGAGGCCTTTTGCCTCCCAACCGCGTCATATTTGTTGCCCTCCAAATGAACAGAGGGCGACGTTTGGTCAAGAGCGAGAGACAAAAAATCGCGAAATACAACCATAAATAGTGATTGCCAGATATGTAACTTTTGGTAGATTTGGAGTCAAATATGGGCGAAGCGTTCAAAGTTTGCATAGTGATTTTCTAATTAAGGTACTTGCTTATTTGTTGGGGGCAGCATGAAGCAACGTCGTGAAGATAATCCTGAAACACTCATTTATATAGAACAGATGCTGGGCGAACTGGGGAAACTGGCAAAGAAGACAGACAATGTCTTATTGGCATATATGATTCAAATGGCTTCGGAAGAGGCGAAGGATCTGATTGAGGGGAAGCGGAATCATTAAGAGCCTGTTCCAAAAGTCGCGCTCGTGTGGCTGCAAATGGCGTTTTGAGATTTGCTTTCGCCTAATCGGAACCGAAAAGTCTGCAACTTTTCGGGATTAGGCGAGGATTCCGGTGCTCACGTACCAATAGTACGCTCCGCTCCGGTACTCGAAAATCACCATTTTCGCACACACATGCCGCTTTTTGATTCAGACTCTAAGTCCATCGAACGTGTTACAGATCACCCATCGGGGAGAAGGGCGATCTGGTTGCCGGGATAGCGTACAAGGCGTCCTGCCAGATCAAGCTCCAGCAGAATAAGCTGGACCTGGCTGGCGCCGATGCCGGTATGGCGCACCAGACTATCGATATCGACAGGGCTTGGACCGAGCACATCCACGATGCGGTAACGTTCCTCGTCCGTCATGAGCGCTGGCACCTCGTCCATAGGTTCTTCCATTCCATGGAGATCGTCAGCCGGCGGAAGATCGGCAGCAAAGAGGTCTTTCGGTCGCATAATGGGATTGAGCGCCTCAATGACGTCCTCTGCGCTCGTTACCAGCGTTGCGCCTTGCTTCAAAAGCGCATTGGTGCCGCGAGCGCGCGGGTCTAAGGGGGAGCCGGGCACGGCAAAGACCGTGCGGCCCATTTCACCCGCCATGCGGGCGCTGATCAGCGAACCGGAACGTTCCGCCGCCTCCACGACGATGAGTCCGAGCGAAAGCCCCGCAATGATGCGGTTGCGGCGGGGAAAATCGCGGGATCGCGGTTCTGCACCCATCGGCATTTCGGTGATCAAAGCGCCGTCATGTTCGGGGATTGCGCGATACAGCGGCAGGTTTTCAGGTGGGTAGGGCCGATCCAGCCCGCCCGCCAGCACGGCGACCGTGCCGCTAGTCATGCTGGCCTTGTGTGCAGCAGCATCTATGCCGCGCGCGAGGCCGGAAATGACGGCAAACCCTGCATCCCCCAGATCACGCGCCAGCTTTTCCGTAAAGCGTGCGCCTGCCACAGAAGCGTTGCGCGAGCCAACGATCGCAACGGGCGGCTTGCGGAACACGTTTTCACCGCCCTTGATGATCACAAGCGGCGGCGGCGCTTCGCAGTTTTTCAGCTGCGCCGGATAATCCGGTTCGCCCATGCCAACGAGACGCGCACCATGGCGCTCGATTGCTTCAAGTTCTCGTTCCGCATCTTCCATAGGCGTAATGCGAAGCGGTCGGGTGCTGCCGCCGCGAATATTGAGATCGGGCAGCCGTTCCAGCGCATTGGCGGCAGAGCCGCAAAACAGGATAAGGTCGCGAAAGGTAACCGCCCCGATATTGTCGGTACGAATAAGGCGCAGCCAGTTCAATCTCTGGCGATCTGAGAGGCGAATTCCGGTTTTTGAATTCGCGCCCTCCATCATCCCTTGGCTCCAATCCGGCTTTCAGTACCGTTTAAAAGCCGCTTTATATTAGCATGATGCTTGAAGAAGATGATCACTGTCAGCACTGCAAACAGGCCCGCAATCGCATGGTCGCCTTTGAAATAAAGGCTGATCGGTACGATAACGCTGGCGAGAAGAGCAGAGAGTGACGAATAACGCGTCACGATCGCGGTCACGATCCAGACCGCCGCGAAGATCAATGCGCCGGGCCAGGCCAGGCCGATCAGAATGCCGAGATAGGTGGCAACGCCCTTGCCGCCCTTGAAGCCGATCCACACCGGAAAGAGATGGCCGATAAACGCGCCAAAACCGGCGGCAATCGCGGCTGCCTCGCCATAGCGCCATGCGATCAGCACCGCAAAAGTGCCCTTCAGCGCATCGAGAATGAGTGTCGCGGCGGCGAGTTTCTTGTTGCCGGTACGCAGCACATTGGTCGCGCCGATATTACCCGAGCCGATGGAACGCACATCGCCCAAGCCCGCCAGTCGGGTGAGGATCAGCCCGAAAGGAATGGAACCAAGGAGATAGCCGAAAATGAGTGTCGCGACGAGCACGAGATTAAAGAAGCCGGTTTCGGCCATATAGATCCCCTCTGGCTTTTATTTTTGTCCATGCTCCCGAAAAGAATTCCCCTTTCGGGAGCATGGATTCTTATGCCGAATAAACGGTCTTGCCGGCGACTATAGTGCGGACCACGCGACCCTGGAAGCGGGCGCTTTCAAAACAGCTGTTCTTTGAAAGCGAATGCAGGTCTTCCTCACGCACGATCCACGGCTCGTCGAGATCGACAATGGCAAGATCAGCCGAAGCACCCGGCTTGAGCGTGCCCGCATCCAGACCGAAAATCTTTGCCGGAGCGGTGGACAGAACTTCGACCAGACGCAACAGCGGAATGCTGTCGTTGTGATAAAGGCGAAGAGCCGCGCCCAGAAGCGTTTCCAGACCGATGGCCCCCGCTTCTGCATCCGCAAAAGGCAGGCGCTTGGTGTCCACGTCCTGCGGATCATGGGCGGAGACGACAATGTCGATGGTGCCGTTCTTGACCGCTTCGACCATGGCAAGCCGGTCCTGTTCACTGCGCAGCGGCGGCGACAGGCGGAAGAAGGTGCGGAACTCACCAATGTCGTTCTCGTTGAGCGACAGGTGATTGATCGACACGCC
>JAEXXS010000141.1 GCA_023451915.1 Pseudomonadota bacterium
TTTGCCGAGACGCAGGCTTCCCGGAAGATCGGGGCCGTAGGACGTCATGTCCACGCCGGTCAGCACAACCTCCGCATAACCATTGCCGACAAGGCGCTTCACCTGTTCCACCACAGCGCCCATCGGCACCGAGCGGGAATTGCCGCGACCATAGGGGATGATGCAGAAGGTGCAGCGATGGTCGCAGCCGTTCTGGACCTGCACGAAGGCGCGGGCGCGCCCTTCAATGGCGTCGACCATGTGGCTTGCGGTTTCGCGCACTTCCATAATGTCGTTGACGCGCACTTTCTCGAACTGGTTCACGCCAAAATCGGGCAACATGCGGTAGGAGTTGGATTTCAGCTTTTCCTCATTGCCAAGCACGAGGTCCACTTCATCCATCGATGCAAAATTGTCGGCTTCCGTCTGCGCCGCGCAGCCCGTCACGATGATGCGGGCTTCCGGATTTTCACGGCGGGCCTTGCGGATGGCCTGTCGGGCCTGCCGCACGGCTTCCGACGTCACGGCGCAGGTGTTGAAGATGATCGCGCCATCCTTCAGCTGGCCAAGACCAGCGGCGTCGGCTTCGCGCTTCATCACCTCGGATTCATAGGTGTTGAGACGGCATCCGAAAGTTACGACTTCCACACTCATCAGGCTGCACCCTTATTCGCAGTTGGGCCGCCTTCCACATCGCGGCTCCAGTCGCCGGTTGCCGGATCGAATGTGCCGGAAAATTCCCATTCCGCCGGGCCGGTCATCATGACGTGATCGTCGTCGCGCCATTCGATCTTGAGCGGGCCGCCCGGAACATTGACGGTCACCTTGCGGCCGGTGCGGCGCGTGCGCGCGCCGGAGACGGCAGCAGCGCAGGCGGCGGAACCGCAGGCGCGGGTCAGGCCCGCGCCGCGTTCCCAGGTGCGCAGATCCATGGTTTCCGGCGATGTGACGCGGGCAATCGAAATATTGGCGCGTTCGGGAAAAATCGGATGGTTTTCCAGAAGCGGCCCGAACTTTTCCAGTTCATAGGACCACACATCGCGGTCCACCCAGAAGATCGCATGCGGATTGCCCATGGAGGCGACCGAAGGCGAATGCAGCACTGGCGCGTCGATCGGCCCGACCTGAAGCTCGATCATGCGCGTGTCGTGGAACTCTTCGGCGAGCGGAATTTCCTGCCAGCCGAAACGCGGCTTGCCCATATCGACGGAAATCAACCCGTCATCATGCTCCGTTGCGGTCAAAATCCCGGCGCGGGTTTCAAAGGTGAAGGCGCGCTTGCCGGTCTCGGCGGCCAGCGCCTGCACCACGCAGCGCGTGCCGTTGCCGCAAGCCTGCGCTTCCGTGCCGTCGCAATTGATGATGGAAATGTAATTGTCGGTGCCCGGCGTGCGCGGATCATGAATGGCCATGATCTGGTCGAAAGCCGTTTCGCGCGCGCTGGCAAGATGAATGGCGGCTTCGGGCGTGATGCGGTCTGCGCGACCGCGCATGTCGGCAACGATGATTTGATTGCCGAGCCCGTTCATCTTGGCGAAGGCTGCCCTGGTGGCCATAGCTGTCGTAGTTCCGTTCAATAGGTTTCTGGCGTCTATATGGCGGAAAACCCCGCAAATTGCCAGTACCAGCAATTCAGCTAACGTTGCTAGGGGCTTCTAGGGTCGGTCTCGCGTTTGCGTTGCGATCTGCGCAGATACTAAACTGTGGCCTTCCTGCCCCAGTCACCAAATATATGAGCAATTTCAAACCCTGAATGGTCTCTCCGGGTCGAATTGCCGGGCGGTAATATTGATTTTTTAACCATATAGCCATTTTATCGCGGCAATAATGGCGTGATGTTTGGTTTCGCAAGAGCGTGGTTCGCGCCCTCTTCCCCCGAGACATCGACCGAAATGGAGAACCTGATGGGAATTTCGAAAGCAAGTTTGCTGAGCCTGGCGGCGGCTGGCATCGTACTGGCCGGCTGTCAGAGCTCCCGGATGAATAATGATCTCGGCCCGGTTTCGCCGCCACCTCCGCCAGCGCCCTTGCAGGCCGCGCCGCAGGGGGCCGTGCAGAAGGGCAATCTCAATTCGCCGGATGGATCGCAGTTCCCATCCGCGCCCACGACCAATCCCGGAACACAGCCGGGCAACACGCAGGTTGCAAGCCTGCCGCCCGCATCTGCGCCCGATCTGACGCCGGGCACTGTCGCAGGCGTCTGGAACGCGTCGCTTGGCGGCCAGAGCTGCAAGGTCGCCACGCCGCAGACCAAATATGGTCAGGGTTTCCGTGCAGGACCGCTGCGTTGCCCGGGCGAACTGGCGAATCTCGCCTCCTGGGCCGTCAACGGCAAGCAACTGGTGCTTTACGATGGATCGGGCGGCACGGTAGCTTCGCTCTATTCGTCCGGTCAGGGCCGTTTCGACGGTCAGACCACGGGCGGTCAGGCCCTGTCGCTTTCGCGTTGATATAAGATTGGCGCGCTGATTTAAGATCCGCTCGCTGATATCAAGCCGAAACAACCGATCACGGCGGGGCGTCTCCGGACTGCTCCGCCGATGTCTAATTTAAAGGTTTCACGGAACCTGTCATGTCCTTTGATGGTAATCTGAAAGCGTTTCCCTCCGTCCGCGAGCATTACGACGCCATGGTCGTATCCGGCGATGTGGAGGCCGATCCCGCCCAGCTGGCGCTCACCGACCGCTATGACCGGCTGATCGAGGAAATCTGCACCAAACGGCTTTCGCGCAAGTCCAGCGCGCTTGGCTGGCTGTTCGGCAAGCGCAAGCAGGCGCAGGAAATCGTCAAGGGGCTTTATGTCCATGGCGAGGTCGGGCGCGGCAAGACCATGCTGATGGACATGTTCTTTTCGCTGTTGCCCGTCGAGCGCAAACGCCGCGCCCATTTCAACGATTTCATGGCCGATGTGCATGATCGCATCAATGCGCATCGTCAGGCTTTGAAGCGCGGCGAAACCAAACAGGATGACCCGATCCCGCCGGTTGCCGATGCGCTAAGCGCGCAGGCATGGGTGTTGTGCTTCGACGAGTTCACGGTGACGGATATCGCCGATGCAATGATCCTGTCGCGCCTCTTCAGTGCGCTTTTCGCACGCGGCGTCGTGCTGATCGCCACGTCGAATGTCGCGCCGGACAATCTCTATCGCGACGGCCTGAACCGCCAGCTGTTCCTGCCTTTCGTCGATATTCTCAAGAAGCATGTCGATGTGATCAATCTCGATTCACGCACCGACTACCGGCTGGAAAAGCTTGATTTGCAGCCGGTCTATCTCTCCCCGCTCGGCGGCGAGACGGCAAAGCGGATGGATGCCGCCTGGGCAGCGCAAAAGGACGGTATGGAAGAAAAGCCCGACACCATCCGTATCAAGGGGCGTGATATCGAGGTGCCGCGCGCCGTTCCGGGCGCGGCGCGTTTCACCTTCGAGGAACTGTGCAGTCGACCGCTGGGCGCTACGGACTATCTGGCCATTGTCGGTCGCTACTCGACCATATTCATCGATAATGTGCCGATGCTCGACCTGTCGCGGCGCAATGAAGCCAAGCGCTTCATCCTGCTGGTGGACGTTCTCTACGATCACCACGCCCGCGTGTTCATCACGGCGGAAGCGCAGCCGGAAAAGCTCTATCTCGCAAAAAGCGGCACCGAGGCGTTCGAATTCGACCGCACCGCGTCGCGCCTTTTCGAGATGCAGAGCGCCGAATATCTGTCGCAGATACCGGAACATGCCGACTGAGTTCGGCCTGTTCCGTGCCTCTGTCTGGGAGCGAACACGGCATGTTGATTGCGCGGGCTGTTTGCGCCTCGCAATCTCTTGGCCCTATCATCGGATTGCCACAGACTGGACTTATATCCTCAATCGGCTATCGTGCCCGCGCAAATTCAGCGCTTTTGCCCCAATGCGCGCCAGCGATTTTGGAGGCAAAG
>JAEXXS010000185.1 GCA_023451915.1 Pseudomonadota bacterium
CTGGAACCGCACCGGCCCGGCCTTGAAGCCGACATTGAGCGTCTGTGCATCGAGAAGCGCCAGCCCCTCGCCGCCGGAGAAGAACGAAACGAAAGCCTGCAAGGCATCGCTTTCTACCGCACCGCCCTCAATATTGACGTCGATGGTCGGCTGCGCCGCCCCATTAACCTGCCGCAGCAGCGACCCTTTGAGCGAAGTCTTCCCCAGGCCGATTTCAAGATCATCGATGCGCTGCATGCCGTCGCGCAGATCGACCTTGCCGGAAAAACCGGCCCCGTCGAGCGTGCGGATCGATTCATCCACTGTCTCATTCAGCCACGTGGCAAGACCGGACGGCTGGCGGGATGCAACAAGCATCTCCCCCTGAAAACCGAAATCATCGCCAACGGACAGCCTGCCCTTGGCCTCGACTTTGGTGCGACCCGGCAGATCGGCGGCGAACTGGCGAATATTCCAGTCCCCGCCATCAGGCTCGGCGTTGATGGTCACCGACCGGATCGTGGTCCCACCGGCAACGACCGCTGGCAACCGAAGATCAATGCGGCCCGGTATGGTTGGGATCGGCAATTGTTCCAGAACCCGACGCGCAATGGCGATCCGATCCGAAAGCGGCACGGCGGACGTGACCTGCTGGTCCTCCGCAGTCTCGCTCGGGCCCCAGAAAATTTGCTGCCCATCGGCGCTGATTTCAAAGCGCGGTACATTGCCGTAATCGATCAGCGCCTTGCCGTTGACGACATAGGGATTGTCGGCTGGCCCCTGCTCCATGCGAAATTCGCTCGCATCGAAGCGTTCGGTATCGGCGGTGAACTTGCCGGTCAGCCGCAAACCACTGAAAAACGGCTTGTCGGCGGAAGCGTCTTTCTGGTTTTTGTCGTTTTGCGCTACCATGTCGGAGGAACGCAGCGAAAAATCGCCCGCATAATTCAAACGGCCATCCTTCAAAACGATATCGCCATCGGTTTCGAATGCGGCGGGAATAGCTTCCGGCGAAATACGCGCTCGCAGCCGCAGCGAGCCGTCAGGCTTGGCCTCGCCGCTCGTCAGATCGACTGCAAGCTTGCGGCCTCCAAGACTGAAACTGCTCTGCGCCTGCCATGGCCCGGCCAGACTGTTGGCCGACAGCACGGCATTGAGGCCCGTTGCCTCATGAACGCGCCCGCTCGCCAGATCATGCAGCGTCACCGCCCCATCGCTGATCGACAGTCGCTCGACCTTGATCTGCGAAGGATTGAGCGGCGTGGAGGGACGAATAGCCCAATCGACCTTGCCATCCTTATCCAGCGAGATCGAAACGTGCGGACGCTCGACACGCATGTCGAAAATCAGCACCTGACCGCGCAGGAAAGGCATCAGCTCCGCATCCATCGAGAACCTGTCGAGGGTCATGACCGGATGCGTTGCATCAGCCCCGACGCGGACATCGGAAAAGGTGACAGATGGAAATGGCAGCAGCCGGGCATTCACATCGCCCGCCACCTTGACCGGGCGCCCCAGAATGCGGCTTGCCTCGCGCTCGAAATCGGCCCGATAGCCGCTCCAGTCGACAAAAGGCGGCACCACCAGCGCCGCTGTCAAAAGCAGCACCAGAAGCCCGCCGACAATGACGAATATGCGGCCCAAGAAGCAGCTCCGGTCAGTCAGGTGAATTCGGTTATGCGTGAGACAACAGGTGAATCACGCCATATTTACCAACGCAACATAGTGCATCATCGCACAAAGTGCGAAGCGGTTTTCGGGATTGCGCGGCAACAAAAAACAGCAACGGTTCGGCGACAACATGGCAAGCTGCCGCCTAGAGCGCGTTTCGATCTGATAGAATCAGATCGGCGCTCTAGTCCTTTGTTTTAACGCGCATCTTTTCCGAAAACCGGTTCCCACTTTTCGGGATGCGCCTAACTGATTTAAACAAGCCCGTTCGCTGAATCACCTTCTGAGCCAAAGCCGCAGACGGCTGATTTGACTCACGAAATCAGGATTTTACCGGGGTTCATGATATTCAGCGGATCGAGCGCCTTTTTGATCACGCGCATATAATCGGTCGCCTCACCAAGCTCCATGGCAAGATATTTCATCTTGCCCTGACCGATGCCATGTTCGCCCGTGCAGGTTCCCTCCATGGCCAGCGCCCGCATCACGAGCCGGTCCATGAAAGCTTCCGCCCGCTCCATTTCTTCCGGGTCTTCCGTATTGAGCAGGAGAAGCAGATGGAAGTTGCCATCGCCCACGTGACCGACGATCGGCGCGATGATGTTGCTTTCCGCCAGATCGCGTTCCGTCTCGGTGATGCAATCGGCCAAACGCGAAATCGGTACGCAGAGATCGGTCGAAATGCCCTTGCAACCTGGACGCAGCAGCGACGAGGCGAAATAGGCGTCATGGCGCGCGCGCCACAGGCGGTCGCGCTCTTCGGCGTCCTGCGTCCAGTGGAACGGTCCGCCGCCATGTCCGGCAGCGATTTCGCCGAAAATCTCGGCCTGTTCGGCAACGCCGGTTTCCGTGCCGTGGAACTCCACGAACAGATAGGGCTGCGCTTCATAAGGCAGCTTCGAATAGAGGATCAGCGCTTCCATCTGAAGCTTGTTGACCAGCTCGATACGCGCCACCGGCACGCCCATCTGGATCGTATCGATCACCGCGCG
>JAEXXS010000246.1 GCA_023451915.1 Pseudomonadota bacterium
TTACTCCGGCAGGCAGGAACAGCGATGCAGTCAGCCGACGCGATTTTGAAGCTTGAGAATGTCGGCAAAAGCTTTCCGGGCGTGATCGCTTTGGACGGTATTCATCTGCAACTGTTGCGCGGCGAAACGCATATTATTCTTGGTGAGAACGGGGCTGGCAAGTCAACGCTCATCAAATTGCTTGCAGGGATATATCAGCCCGATACAGGCGAAATCTTCCTGAATGACCAGCCATATCGGCCCAAGACGCCCCATGATGCGCAAGTTCAGGGCATCCGCATCGTGCATCAGGAACTCAACCTGCTTCCACCCCTTTCCATAGCGGAAAACCTGATGCTGGAAAGCCTCCCACGGCGTTACGGCATCATGGATCGGGCTGCGTTAAACCGACGGGCTGCGGAATTGCTGGACGAGGTCGGTCTAGCGATAGACCCGCGCACGCTGGTCTCCGAATTGGGCGTGGCGCAAATGCAGTTGGTCGAAATTGCAAAGGCGCTTGGGTACGATAGCAAACTGCTGGTCCTTGATGAGCCAACGGCGACGTTAACTCCACCTGAAATTGAGCGGCTCTTTGCTATTATCAAGAGATTGAAGGCCAAGGGCGTGACGATAATTTATATCTCGCACCGCCTGCACGAAGTCTTTGAAATTGGCGACCGGGTCACCGTTCTGCGCAACGGTCGTCTCGTTGAAACGCGCGCATTAGAGGGGCTGAGCGTGCCTCACCTGGTCCGCATGATGATCGGTCGGGATATTGCTGATGAATATAGCTTCGATCCCACTATCGTCCCGGGCGCGGTCGCTTTGGAGGTTGAGAACGTCACGCGCGTAACGCAAGCCAAAGAGGTCTCCTTTTCAGTGCGCCGGGGCGAAATTCTGGGTGTGGCAGGTCTGGTTGGCTCGGGTCGAACCGAAATCATGCGCGCAATCTTCGGCGCCGATCCAAAAGGCGGGGGCCACATCCGCGTGGATGGCAAGCCGGTCAATATACGTGATCCAAAAGATGCTGTTAGAAATGGACTTGGTTTCCTGACCGAAGATCGTAAGGGGCAGGGGCTGATGCTGGATATGCCCGTAGACATAAATGCGACGATCACCGATTTGAAGAAAATCTCTCGTGGCGGATTGCTTTACAAAAGCGAGGAAAAGAAATCCGTCACGGAACTGGTCGAGCAATTGCGGATCAAAACAGCGTCCATCGACACATCGGTGCGTAATTTGTCTGGTGGCAACCAGCAAAAGGTGGTGCTTGCAAAATGGCTGTTTCGCGGTTCTTCAACATTGATATTGGATGAGCCGACGCGCGGCGTTGATGTGGGTGCCAGACGCGAAATCTATCAATTGCTCTGGATGCTGGCCGCCAATCAAAAAGCGATCATCATGGTCTCTTCGGATTTGCCTGAACTCATTGGCATGTGTCACCGCATTATCGTGTTCTCCAACGGCAAGCTGGTAGGAGAACTGCCTCGGTCGCAATTTGATCAGGAGCGTATTCTCTCACTTGCCTATCAGGAGCATGTTCAATGACAGCTAAGCCGTCTGTGCCCGAGAAATCCGCAGCAGCGGACCAACAGAAGTTGAAACGCTTCCTGCTGCGCGATGCTGGCGTTTTTCTAGCTCTCCTATTGATCACACTGGTATTTTCCTTCACCGCGCCTTATTTCGCCACGCCAGGCAATGCGTTAAAGATATTCGTCCAGATCGCCATCAACACGGTTCTTGCAGCAGGCATGACTTTCGTCATCTTGACCGGCGGCATTGATCTTTCCGTTGGCTCGGTGCTGGCGCTTTGCACGGTCATCGGCGCTCTCATCATGACATCAGGTCTTGAACCCGGTCTATCGATACCGCTTGCCGCTCTGGCTTGCATCGCGGTTGGAGGGCTTTGCGGTTACATCAACGGTAAAGTGTCGACGTTTTGGAAGATACCATCCTTCATTGTCACGCTTGGCATGTTGAACATTGCCGCTGGCGCGGCGCGGGTGGTATCCAACAATTCAACCATTACTGGATTACCACAAGGCTTCGTTGATTTCGGTAACCTGATTATCGGCGGTTTTCTGCCCTCGATCTTTCTGGTAGCGGTAGCGGTCATTTTTGTGGGCTGGTTCATCCTGCGATTTACTGTTTTCGGGCGCATGATCTATGCTGTCGGGGCCAATGATGAGGCCGTCCGTCTATCGGGACATAATCCCGACGCGTATAAAATTGCTGCATTTGTTATTTCGGGCGTCACTGCCGGTATCGCTGCTATTGTCTATCTCTTACGTTTGAATATTGGCAGCCCGATCGCCGGTATCGGCTATGAACTGAATGCGATTGCGGCCGTCATTATCGGTGGGACGAGCCTTTTTGGGGGGAAGGGTTCCATCGTCGGTACGCTCGCAGGCGCGTGTATTCTCCAAGTTCTGGCGACAGGCCTGCAATTGCTCGGCATCGGCGATAATTACAAGCCGATCATCATCGGCGCTGTGATCATACTTGCTGTGATTGTCGACACCTATCGCGAAAGATTGCTGCGGCGCATCCACTGATGCGCCGCCGTGACAGGTTAAGAGCTGGCGTTACCTTATTGGTGAACGCCGCCTTCATTGAAGGAAACCGCGCTTTTCGTCCGGCTTTCCCATAAGCCAATACCGAAAAGAACGGCGGTTGTGAGCCACCCAAGCGTGAGCAGATCAGCGCTTTGTGCGAAAAGCGCAATGAGGGCCAACAAAATGACACCCCCCACATGGGAAAGGGGGAGGCGACCGTAAACGACATATTTATAGATCGAACTGCCAATCAAATAGATCGCGGGGCCGACAGCGATGACGACAATTTGCGCCAGGCTGGCATGGCCGGCGGGATGTTCCAT
>JAEXXS010000330.1 GCA_023451915.1 Pseudomonadota bacterium
AGAGGAAGAAAATGGCGAAAGCGAAATGGCAAGTCTATAGCGAGATCACCGGCCCCGTAATCATGATCGGCTTTGGGTCGATCGGGCGCGGTACCCTGCCGCTGATAGAACGCCATTTCAAATTCGATCACTCGCGGATGGTCGTGATCGACCCGAGCGAGAAGAACCGCAAAATCCTTGACGACAAGGGCATTCGTTTCGTCAAGCAGGCGATCACCAAGGACAATTACGCAGAAGTGCTGGACCCGTTCCTGAAAGGTGCGGAAGGACAGGCCTTTGTCGTCAATCTGTCGGTCGATACCGGATCAGTCGATCTAATGCATTATAGCCGCAAGAACGGTGCGCTTTATATCGACACTGTTGTGGAGCCCTGGCTTGGCTTCTATTTCGACGAAAAGGTGGATAATGCCGCGCGCACCAATTATGCGCTGCGCGAAACCCTGCTGGCCGAAAAGCGCAAGCACCCCGGCGGTCCGACTGCCGTTTCATGCTGCGGGGCCAATCCCGGCATGGTGTCGTGGTTCGTCAAGAAAGCGCTTGTCGATCTTGCGACGGAACTCCAGCTCGACTTCACCGAACCGGCGGCTGATGACCGCAACGGTTGGGCCAAGCTGATGAAAAAGGCGGGAGTGAAGGGTATTCACGTCGCCGAACGCGACACGCAGCGCGCAAAGGAACCGAAGCCGTTCAACACGTTCTGGAATACCTGGTCCGTGGAAGGCTTCATTTCCGAGGGTTTGCAGCCCGCCGAACTCGGCTGGGGCAGCCACGAAAAGTGGAAGCCGAAAAATGCCCGCAAGCAGAAGAAGGGCACGAAGGCTGCGATTTTCCTTGAACAGCCAGGCGGCAATACGCGCATTCGCACCTGGTGCCCGACGCTCGGCGCGCAATTCGGCCTGCTCGTCACCCATAATGAAGCGATCTCCATCTCCGATTACTTCACGGTGCGGGACAAGAAGGGCAAGCTCGATTACCGTCCGACCTGCCATTATGCCTATCATCCGAGCAATGACGCCATTCTCTCGCTGGACGAAATGTTCGGCGCGGGCGGTAAAGCCCAACCGGTGCAGCACGTGCTTGAAGAAGCGGAAATTCTCGATGGTTCTGACGAACTGGGCGTTCTGCTCTATGGTCATGAGAAGAACGCCTACTGGTACGGCTCGCAGCTGACCGTGGCGGAAGCGCGCAAGCTCGCGCCTTATCAGAATGCAACCGGCCTTCAGGTTTCGTCCGCCGTTCTGGCCGGCATGGTCTGGGCGCTGGAAAACCCGAACAGCGGCATCGTGGAAACCGACGAAATCGACTATCGCCGCTGCCTCGAAGTCCAGATGCAGTATCTTGGGCCCGTCAACGGCTATTACACCGACTGGACGCCGCTGGAAGGCCGCGGCCAACTGTTCAAGGAAGACCTCGACATCAAGGACCCATGGCAGTTCCGCAACGTGCTGGTGCGTTAATCTGTCAACGCAAGGCCCGGCATTGACCGGGCCTTGGCATCCCGCGCATCCGCACAAAACTGATGTGATTTTTTGAGATATGCCCGGTCAATTAACGTGCATAGCGGCAGACCGCTTTCCCGATTTCGTGGCCTTGCTCAGCGGCCTTTTGATCCTGCCGTGGATTCTGGGCGTGCCGGGGCATCCAAGCCCGCTTGTGCAGACGGGATGGACAATCGGGCTCGTCTCGATGGTGGTTTATCTGGCCCTCTACCAGACGGCTAAGTCCCTCGCAGCACGTGGCGCCGTCAAGAACAATCCTTTCCGTATCGCCCTCATCAATCGGGCGCTGAAATGGTCGGCGGGTCTCCTGATACTGCTGATGCTTCTATCTTTCGGTCTGATATTCACCGCTTAAAGCCGTCATCTGCGCGGCGATTTTGCATCATTACCAATAAATTAACAGATCCGGCGTCCAATCCTCACATTGGGGACTTGTTTTCGTGTAAATTTCGATTCATCACACGTCATTATCCCCATTTGGAGAAAGCATGGACATGAAGAGCTTCCGCATCGTTGCCCCACTCGCCGTCATGTCGCTTGTGCTGGCGGCTTGCGAAACGACCGGACCGGTCGGCGGCAATGTTCCAACTGTCTCCCGCGCGCCAAGCGGTATTGAAGGCAGCTGGGTTGATCCGAACGGCATCGTATCGTCGTTCAATGGCGGCATTTTCGAAACCCGCACCACCGACACCAATGAACGACTGGCGGAAGGCAATTATCGCTATCAGTCGCCGCAGCTGGTTGAAATCGACATGCGCTCGATCGTGCGCGGCACCTCGTCCAAGGTCAATTGCGCCCTCGTTTCGCAAAATCAGCTGAACTGCACCTCTTCGGCAGGCTCGCGCTTCTCGCTATCGCGCCGCGCAACCAGCTAAAAGCGAAACGCAACATCCACCATTCCCCTTCAAGCGGCGCGAGCCATGCTCGCGCCGCTTGAATTTTTTGTTGTCTGCAATTGTCAGGATTGTAATTTGTCGCTTTTTCTGGCCTTTGCTTACTGCGCATTTCCCGCGTAAAACCGTTTCACAGTTTTTGCTGGAAATTCTCTATTTTCCAGCGGGATAGGAGTCAGCTCATGAGCAAGATTGACACAGTGCCCCAGAACTCAAATCCACCCGCGCAGGCTAAACTGCCCAAAGTGGGGGTTCTGCTGGTCAATCTGGGGACGCCGGATGGCACGAGTTATGCCCCGATGCGGCGCTATCTTGCAGAATTTCTGTCCGACCGCCGCGTGATCGAGTGGTCGCGCCTGTTCTGGTATCCGATTCTCTACGGCATCGTGCTCAACACGCGCCCCAAGCGTTCCGGCAAGCTTTACGACCGCATCTGGAACCGCGAGAAGAATGAATCGCCGCTGCGCACCTATACGCGCGCCCAAGGTGAAAGGCTTGGGCGCGCGCTCGCTGACATTCCCAATGTCGTCGTGGACTGGGCGATGCGCTACGGCCAGCCGTCTATTGAAAGCGTGACCGACCGCCTGCTGCAACAGGGCTGCGAGCGTATCGTCGTTTTCCCGCTCTACCCGCAATATTCGGCCACCACGACCGCGACGGTTAACGACAAGTTTTTCGAAGCGCTGATGAAAAAACGCTTCATGCCCGCGATCCGCACAATTCCCTCTTATCAAACGGAGCCGGTCTATATCGAAGCGCTGGCGCGTTCCATCGAAAGCCATCTTGCGACACTATCCTTCAAGCCGGAAGTGATCCTCGCCTCCTATCACGGCATTCCGAAAAGCTATTCCGACAAGGGCGATCCCTATCGCGAGCAATGTCTGGAAA
>JAEXXS010000275.1 GCA_023451915.1 Pseudomonadota bacterium
GGGAGCGCGACGAACCCGAAGCCGAAGACGTGCTTGAAACCTATGGCGAAACGCGGCTTGCCGCCGTCATTCGTGAAGCGAATGAGCGCTGGGAAGTCGAAAACAATCGCGCCGATACCGTCGCAGAAGCTGATGAATTGCAGCGCACCATCGACGATGTGCGCGCAAATCGCGGCGTCCGGTTCTGAAACTTCTGAAATCCTGCCCGGATTTTCGCACTTGTCACGCATTCGGTAATTGTCATCACGCGCCATGACGCTTATTGGCATGTATGCCCGACGGATGTGATGTATCTCCCGGACATTCCGCTCCGTTATTTCGCAAAGCCGATATGTCGAACAGAAAGAAGCGCTCGCTATGGCCCAGTTGATCGATGGCAAGAAGCTCGCCGAGGATGTGGTTTCCACGGTGAAGACCGAAACCGAAAAGCTCGTTGCAGCAACCGGCGTCGTTCCCGGTATTGCCGTGGTGATCGTGGGCGAAGACCCGGCAAGCCAGGTCTATGTCGCCTCCAAGGGTCGCAAGGCCAAGGAATGCGGCTTTCATTCCGTTCAGCATGATCTACCGGATACGGCCTCGGAACAGGAGCTTCTCGACCTGATCGAAAGCCTCAATAATGATCCGGCCATTCACGGCATTCTGGTGCAGCTGCCGCTGCCGAAGCATATCGATTCAGGCCGTGTCATCCAGACGATTTCGCCGGACAAGGACGTGGACGGCTTCCACTTCATCAATGTCGGAAAGCTTGGCACGGGCGAGGTCGATACGGCTTTTGTGCCCTGCACGCCAGCCGGTGCGATGATCATGATCGAGCGCGTTCATGGCCGCGATCTTTCCGGTCTTAACGCCGTGGTGATCGGGCGTTCCAATATTGTCGGCAAGCCGATGTTCAACCTGCTGCTTGCTGCGAATGCCACAGTCACGGTTGCCCATAGCCGCACCAGGGATCTGCCGGCGATTGCACGCACGGCGGATATTCTGGTCGCTGCCGTTGGTCGTCCGCAGATGGTCAAGGGCGATTGGGTCAAGCCCGGCGCGACGGTGATCGATGTCGGTATCAACCGCATCCCGGCGCCGGAAAGAGGCGAGGGCAAAACCCGCCTCGTCGGCGATGTCGATTTTGCGGATGCGGAAAAGGTTGCAGGCGCAATCACACCGGTTCCGGGCGGTGTCGGCCCGATGACCATCGCCATGCTGATGGCCAACACGTTGACGGCGGCCTGCCGCAGTGCTGGCGTGAAAAAGCCTGTTTTCTGACACAATTGAGGGGGCGTTTTTCGCGCCCCTTCACGCAATCCAGTGCGATTTGAGAGGCAAAGCGGTGCAAAACCCGCTTTGCCTTAATTGCTTCAGAACACCGAAGCGCCCTCATCCGCCCGCCCGGCAATTTGCCGGAAGGCGCGGAACAATTCGCGACCCATGCCATGTTCGTTGGCGGAAAGATCGGGGCGTTCTTCCAGCCGGGCGTCGAGCGTCGCCTGATTGATCAAAACTTCCAGTGTAGCATTGACGGCATCCAGGCGGATAACATCGCCATTGCGGATTTTGCCGATCGCGCCGCCGTCGAGTGCTTCCGGCGTGACGTGGATTGCGGACGGCACCTTGCCCGACGCGCCCGACAAACGACCATCGGTGACGAGCGCCACGCGCTGGCCGCGATCCTGCAAAATGCCGAGAACGGTCATCAGCTTGTGCAGTTCCGGCATGCCATTGGCCTTCGGTCCCTGATAGCGAACCACCGCGATGAAATCGCCGATCAGATCGCCCGCCTTGAAAGCAGCCTGCAATTCGGCCTGATCATTGAACACCTTGGCGGGCGCTTCAATCACATGACGCTCCGGCTTCACGGCGGAAACCTTGATGATGGCATTGCCGATATTACCGGTCAGCACCTTGATGCCGCCGCTTGGCTGGAAAGGCGCATGGATTTTCGCCAGCACCTTATCGTCGCCGCTCTTTTCCGGAACCGGCTCGCGCAAAACCGTGCCGTCCGCACCAAGCTTCGGCTCGATGGCGTAAGGGCGCAAACCTTCGCCCCAGACGGTGCGCACATCTTCATGAAGAATGCCGCCGTCGAGCAGTTCGCGGATGAGGAAGCCCATGCCGCCAGCGGCATGGAAATGGTTCACATCGGCAAGACCGTTCGGATAGACGCGGGCGAGCAGCGGCACAACATCCGAAATTTCGGAAATATCGTGCCACGTCAGCTTGATGCCAGCCGCTGCAGCCATGGCGATCAGATGGATCGTATGGTTGGTCGAACCGCCGGTCGCATTGAGGCCGATGATGCCATTGACGAAAGACCGTTCGTCCAGCATTTCGCCGACAGGCGTATATTCATTGCCGCAGGCGGTGATCGCCAGCGCGCGCTTGGCGGCTTCGCGCGTCAGCGCATCGCGCAGTGGCGTGCCCGGATTGATGAAGGACGCGCCCGGCAGATGCAGGCCCATGATTTCCATCAGCATCTGGTTGGAATTGGCGGTGCCGTAGAAGGTGCAGGTGCCGGGACCGTGATAGGATTTCGACTCCGATTCCAGCAGTTCCGCGCGTCCCACCTTGCCTTCCGCATAAAGCTGGCGCGTCTTGGCCTTCTCGTCATTCGGCAGGCCGCTGGTCATCGGACCGGCAGGCACGAAGACCGCAGGCAAATGACCGAAGGTCAGCGCGCCGATGATGAGGCCCGGCACGATCTTGTCGCAGACGCCGAGATAAACCGCGGCATCGAACATGTCGTGCGACAGGCCGACGGCTGCGGCCATCGCAATAACCTCACGCGAAAACAACGACAGTTCCATGCCAGCGAAACCTTGGGTAACGCCGTCGCACATGGCGGGCACGCCGCCTGCCACCTGCGCCACGCCGCCCGCATCGCGGGCAGCCTGCTTGATGAGCTGCGGGAAGGTTTCAAACGGCTGATGCGCCGAGAGCATGTCGTTATAGGCGGTGATGATGCCCAGATTGAGCACTTCGTCGCCGGTCAGCGCAGCCTTGTCATGCGGCCCGCAGGCCGCAAAACCGTGCGCCAGATTGGCGCAGGCCAGCACGGTGCGGTTCGGCTTTTTCAAAGCCGCTTCGCGCACGCGGCCAATATAGGCCTCGCGGGTTGGTTTGGAGCGTTCGCGGATGCGCTCGGTGATTTCCTGAATGCGTTTGTGAGCGGATTGCATGGGCATGGGTATCACCTGTGCCAATCTGGCCTGAATGGAATTTAACTGGTCCAGTAAAGCTGGATGGGGGTGCGGGCATGTTGGAAGACGGCCCGTACCGGCATTTCATGTTCGTCGTCGCCGGACAGCGCCTTTTCAAGCGTTGCCTGTTTGGCTGCGCCCTCAATGTGCAACACCAGCATGTCGGCCTCCGCGATAAGCGGCAAAGTCAGCGTCAGGCGCTTTTCGCCCGCACCTTCGGCATGGATCGGCAGAACAAGCGCCCGCGTTGCGGGATCGATCGCCTGATCGAGCCGGTCGGCATTCGGGAAGAAGGATGCGGTATGACCGTCATTGCCCATGCCAAGCACCACCACGTCGAAAGGACGGCGCAATGCGTCGATGCGGCTTGCGGCGGCCAGCGCCGCTGTTTCGGCCGTCGCCGCCGGATTATAGAGGCCGACGAATTTCGCCACGCCCGCATGATCACGCAAAAGATGATCACGAACCAGCTTTTCGTTGGAACGCTCGCTGTCTGTGGCCACGAAACGCTCGTCAACGAGGGTAATCGTGACGAGATTCCAGTCGATCATCTTGCGCGACAGCACCTCGAACAGCCTCAGCGGCGTGGTGCCGCCGGAGACGGCCAGTGTGGCCTGTCCCCGCTCAGCGATTGCGGCTGCCAGCTTGATTGCAATTGCCTCCGAGAGCGCCTGCGCCAGTTCCGTTCCGCTGGTGAAATCGTGCCGTTCGATGGTCATGCTGTTCC
>JAEXXS010000287.1 GCA_023451915.1 Pseudomonadota bacterium
AATGATGCGGTCGAAAACACGCTCGCCATCTGGAATGAAACGCTCGTCGATCTGGAAAACCGGCGCCTGTGGCTGGAAGGCCGCAATCGCGACGGTTTCCCGGTGCTGGTTGCCGAGCGCGAAGGCCGGGTGATCGGTTATGCCAGCTATGGCCCGTTCCGCCCGTTTGAGGGGTTCCGCCATTCATCCGAACTGTCGGTCTATGTGGCAAGCGATGCACGGGGCGGCGGCATCGGTCGCGCCTTGCTGGCCGAACTGGTAGAAGAGGCGCGCCGCCGCAAGGTGCATGTGCTGGTGGCGGGCATCGAAGCGGGCAATGCCGCATCAATCGCGCTGCATCAATCGCAGGGCTTTGAGGATTGCGGCACCTTGAAACAGGTCGGTCAGAAATTCGGTCGCTGGCTCGATCTGACCTTCATGCAGAAGATTCTGTGATCTTTAGTCGAGCGGCGTCTCTGACCGGCTGATCCTCAAGGCCGATAGCCCCTTCCACCTGATCGCTGCGCGCCATGAGATAGAGGCCGAGACCGCTGGTCAGCACCGCGATGAACACCAGATACCAGGCATGGGCCATCGGGTTGACCGCGAGCATCGTCGTCACGATCACCGGCGTCAGGCCACCGAACACCGCATAGGAAATGTTATAAGAGAACGACAGGCCGGAGAACCGCACCGGAGCCGGAAATGCGCGCACCATCACATAGGGCGCCGCGCCAACCATGCCAACGGAAAGTCCCATGACGGCATAGAGCGCAAACAGCACCGGCAGTGACGTACCGGCAAAGCTGTAGAAGACGAAGGTGGCGACGCCGAAGAACACACCGGCCACCGCGAAGAAACGTCCGCTGCCGATACGGTCAACGATAGACCCGGCAGCCACCGTTGCGAACATCAGGAAAAGCGTGCCGAAGCTGGTCGCGGCAAGCGATTGCAACGGACTGTAGAAGTAAAGCTTTTGCAGGAAAGTCGCCGTCATCAGTGTGGTCACGACGATACCGGCTGACAATATCCAGGTCAGAAGCACGGAAATGATGACGCCATGCATATGCTCGCGCAGCACCGTCTTCAGCGGCAGCTTGTCTTTCAGCAAATGGCTGTTCTTCATCGCGGTAAAGATCGGCGTTTCCGCCAGCCAGCGCCGCAGGTAAACCGCAACCAGGCCAAAAATACCGCCGATGAAGAAGGGAATGCGCCATGCATAGGCGGACAGTTCTTCCGGGGTGAAAATCCAGTTGATCGCCGTGGCGATCAGCGAGCCGATCATGATGCCGAGCGATAGGCCGGAACAGAGAAAGCCGCAGGCCATGCCAACCCGATTGGCAGGCACATGTTCCGCCACAAAGGTCCAGGCGCCGGGAACCTCGCCGCCAATCGCCGCGCCCTGCAACATGCGAAATACGATCAGCAGGATCGGCGCGCCGACACCCAGCGTTGCATAGGTCGGCAGGCAGGCCATCGCCAATGTCGAGATCGACATCAGGAACACCGAGAAAGCGAAAACCCGCTTGCGACCGAACTTGTCGCCAAAATGCGCCAGCACGATGCCGCCGACCGGGCGCACCAGATAACCGGCGGCGAAAATGCCAAAAGTCTCGATCATCACCAGCCAGTCCGGCATATCCGGCGGAAAGAACAGATGCCCGATCACGCTGGCAAAGAACACGAAGATGATGAAATCATAAAACTCCAGCGCGCCGCCGAGGGCCGAAAGGCCAAGAGTGCGGAAATCCTGCCCGGTGAGTGGACGGGGGCTATTGCCTTGCGCATGTGGGTTCATCGATGCCATCGATCCTGTTCTTTTCTGGCTTTTTGGTCTTGTCATTGCTTTGCAAAAACCCCGTTTTACCGGGGCCGACATGTAATGCGCCAAACAGGCCCGCATCGCAAGACTTGACTTTCAGCGGACTCCTAATAAGTTTAGAACAATTCTAAATTTATGGATTTGATTATGCTGAGCCGATTCTTCCGCAACGGTCGTCGCCCGTTCGATTCGCTTTCCGAACAGGAAATACTGGCGCTTGCCATTTCTTCTGAAGAGGATGATGCCCGCATCTATCTCGCTTATGCCGATGGGCTTCGCGAAGAATTCCCGCAATCGGCCAAGATTTTCGAGCAGATGGCGGAAGAAGAGCACGGACACCGCGATGCGCTGATCGAGCGGCACCGGGCGCGTTTTGGCGACCATATTCCGCTCATCCGCCGCGAGCATGTCAGCGGTTATTACGATCGCAAGCCGGACTGGCTGGTGCGACCGCTCGGCATCGACAAGGTGCGCGATGCGGCGTCTGAAATGGAAGATCAGGCCTATCGCTTTTATGTCGAGGCAGGAAAACGCGTCACCGATGCGGGCACACGCAAGCTTTTGGGCGATCTGGCGCTTCAGGAAAAACAGCATGAGGTGAAGGCCGAATCGCTGGAACAGGAGCTGACGCCCAAAACCGTACAGGACGAAGAACGCGCGCTGGAACGCAAGCAGTTCATCCTCACCTATGTTCAGCCCGGGCTTGCGGGCCTGATGGACGGTTCGGTCTCCACGCTTGCGCCAATCTTCGCGGCCGCCTTCGCCACGCAGGATACGTGGCAGACTTTTCTGGTCGGTCTGTCCGCCTCGGTCGGCGCGGGCATCTCAATGGGTTTCACGGAAGCCATTCATGATGATGGCAAGCTGTCGGGTCGCGGCTCGCCGATCAAGCGCGGTCTGTCCTGCGGTATCATGACGGCGCTTGGCGGGCTTGGCCACGCTCTGCCCTATCTGATCACCGATTTCTGGACGGCTACGTCTCTGGCGGTGGTTATCGTGTTCTTCGAACTCTGGGCCATCGCCTTCATCCAGAACCGCTTCATGGAAACGCCATTTTTCCGCTCGGTCCTGCAAGTGGTGCTGGGCGGCGCGCTCGTCCTTGCCGCAGGCATTCTGATCGGCAACGCCTAGACCCAATCGATATTCCGGCCCTGACGGCCTGCAAATGGCGCGGTTTTGCGCTTCCGGTGCTCATGTACCTCAAAGTACACTCCGCTCCGGTTCTAAAACCCCACCATTTTCGGCTCGCCAGAACCAGAATCTCAACAGGGTCATCGCGGCGGCCTTCACTTTTAGACCCTCGCAACATCCTGTGGGGGCGACATTACCCCCTCAAAACCATCAATGGCGATGCGGCCCTGCCGGGAGACAGTGACAAAGCTGTTTGCCGGCACGGCCATCCAATTGGCGGCTTCGCCGTCCAGCGGCTCCGACACCACACAGATCCCGGACGATGCGCCAAGCGTCGCCGTATAAAGCGTCGGCGCGAAGGCGTCAGTGGCATAGCGGATTGCATAAAGCTGGTTGCCGTCGGAAAAGGCCGCTGTCAGCCGCAAAAATGGCGGCACACCGGCCTTACCCGCTTCATCCACAATCGTCGTTACCATGCGCTTTATCGCCTGAACCGGATCACTGTCGAGGCCGAATTCCAGCATTAACAGGAAGATCAGTTCGGAATCGGTTGCGCCATGCTTCTGCGCATAGACGTGATCGCTCAAATGCGCTTCCAGCCTGCGGCGCAGCCGGTCGAAACTGCCGATCTGACCATTATGCATGAAGCTCCAGCGCCCGGAAACAAACGGGTGGCAGTTGGACCGGCTGGTGAGCCCGCCTGTCGAGGCACGCACATGCGCAAGAAAAAGGCGCGATCGGATTTGTCGCGCCAGACTACCCAGATTCTGGTCGGACCAGGCGGGCAATATATCCCGATAAAGGCCGGGCTCGGTGCGATGCCCATACCAGGCGACACCGAAACCGTCGCCATTGGTGCGTGTTTTGGCTTCATGCGCGTCGTGGCTTTGCGCCACGAGCGAATGACACGGAGACGAAATTATGTCTTCCAGATAGGTCTCAGGTCCGAGATAGGCGGCCCAACGGCACATGTGCGATCCGATATAAACGTGTCGCCCGAAAGCGGAAACCGCGGTCCTCAGCGACCTCTGTTATGCGTCCGCTCATAGAGCTGACGGACAATGGTGCTTGCAGTCTTTTCGAACAAAAATGGCAAAAATGCGTGGATCAAAGCT
>JAEXXS010000369.1 GCA_023451915.1 Pseudomonadota bacterium
TCGATAAAAGATTCCGATTCGGAATGATAAAATTCTTTGTAATTTTTAATTGCCTGCTAACCCTTTGTTAATTCGGGCAGCTCTTGCGATACAAGAAGAATCGGACATAATGACGGTATTTAGGCGGTATTAGTTCCGGTGCCGTCACTAGGGATCCCATGTCAATGAATATCGCAAATTCAACAGCAGCATTGTCGTTTGACGACATGATATTGACGCAGGGGAGAGAAATCTCTCGCAAGCTCAATCTGCTGCGCCACGAAAACTTCCCACCCGATGCGCGGAAAAATCTGCGTCAGTTTTCCATGGCCGAAGCTGCATATTTCCTTGGCGTCTCCCCCAGCAATCTGAAGAAGCTACATCTCGAAGGCAAGGGTGTCGAGCCGACCATTCTGACAGGTGGACGCCGCGCTTATAGCGTAGATCAGTTGCATGAACTGCGTTTGTGGCTCGACCAGAACGGCCGCGCTGAAGTGAAGCGCTATGTGCCGCATCGCCGGGCCCATGAAAAGCTTCAGGTCATTGGCGTTGTGAATTTCAAGGGGGGCTCGGGCAAGACCACGACGGCGGCGCATCTGGCGCAGCATCTGGCCCTGACCGGTCATCGTGTGCTGGCGATCGATCTCGATCCGCAGGCTTCCCTGTCGGCTTTGCACGGCATCCAGCCTGAGCTCGATGAATTCCCGTCGCTCTATGAAGCCATTCGTTACGATTCCGAAAAGAAGCCGATCCGCGATGTCATTCGCCGGACGAACTTCCCCGGTCTCGACATTATTCCAGCAATGCTGGAGCTGCAGGAATATGAATATGACACGCCCTTGGCTATGCAGAATGGCGGCGAGGGCAAGATGTTCTGGAATCGCATCGCGACGGCCCTGGCCGAAGTTGATGATTCCTACGATGTTGTGGTTATCGATTGCCCTCCCCAGCTTGGCTATCTGACGCTGACGGCGCTCTCCGCAGCCACCTCAGTGCTGATCACTGTCCATCCGCAGATGCTCGACCTTATGTCGATGTCGCAGTTTCTGCTGATGCTCGGCGATATTCTCAAGACTGTTCGTCAGGCGGGCGGCGCGGTGCAACTCGACTGGTTTCGCTATCTGATTACCCGTTATGAGCCGACTGACGTGCCGCAGGCGCAGATGGTGGGCTTCATGCAAAGCATGCTGGCATCGCATATGCTCAAGCATCAGATGCTGAAGTCGACGGCCATTTCGGATGCCGGTCTAACCAAACAAACGCTTTATGAAGTCGAACGCTCCTCCATGAACCGTGGAACCTATGACCGTGCGATGGAAGCGATGGAAGCCGTCAATTCGGAGATCCGGGGTCTTATCCACGAAGCATGGGGACGTTAGACTGGCGTCTAAAACGGCAAATACGTAATAAAATCAGGTCTCTGACCGGTTTGAGGAATAGAGAATGGCACGAAAGAACATCTTTGATAGCGTGATGCGGAACGAACCGGCGGCGGAACAGCCTTTCCAGCCGGTCGACGCCATATCGCGCCGGTTCGGCGCTGCCAAATCACTTTCCGCCTCGATTGATGAGCTCGCCAAACAGGCGTCACAAAGGCTGGATGGTGAAACCGTCGTTGAGCTTGACCCCGGCAGTCTCGATGCATCTTTCGTCGCCGACCGTCTGCCTGAAGCCGACGATCAGGAGTATCAGGAGCTTCTCGAAGCCATTCGTGAGCGCGGGCAGGACAGCCCTATTCTGGTGCGCCCACATCCTGAGACCAACGACCGTTATATGATCGTCTTTGGCCATCGCCGTGCCCGGGTGGCGCGCGAACTGGGTATCAAGGTCAAAGCCGTCATCAAGCCGCTTGCCGATCTGGAACATATTCTGAGCCAGGGACAGGAAAACTCGGCACGCGCCAATCTGAGCTTCATTGAACGGGTTCTGTTTGCGGCACGTCTGGAAGCGCTCGGCTTTGAGCGTGAGGCCATTCAGGCCGCTCTCACCATCGACTATCAAACCTTGTCGAAGATGCTGACCATCCCGAAGGCGATACCGGAGGCCATTCTTCTGGCCATCGGTCCGGCCAAAGGTATCGGTCGCGACCGCTGGCTCGAATTGCGAAAGCTGATCGAGATTCCCGGTAAACAGGGCGCTGCAGAAGAACTGATGGCAACGGGTGCCTTCAACGCCGCGACGTCGACTGAACGCTTCGAACAGATTTATGGTTATCTGAAGGGCGCCCGTCAGAAGAAGTCCGTCACCAAGGCCGCCTTGCGCCCCGGTGCAACATGGACGGCTTCGGACAAGTCCGTCAGCGCTACAATCAAGCAGAACGGCAAATCGGCAACGCTGGCTCTTGGTGCAGCCAATGGGCCTCGCTTTGCCGAATGGCTCTCTCGCAATCTGGATACGCTTTATGCGTCCTTCCAGAACGACGAGAAGTAACACGCTTTCGGATGGGAAAGCGGTTTTCCGCAATCCGTCCAGTATCTGAGTACGATTATCTGCGTATCTGTATCGAGACGATCAAGAGCATTTCCAGCGAAACTCTGAAACGGTTTTGCTGGTGCTGCAAGCGTTGAATTGAAGAGATGGGTGGTCGCCAACGATGGGTTGGAAGATCGCTCGAACAAAAAGGAACGAGATAGCAAAAGAAAAAGGCCCCCAAACGTCGCCGTGTGGAAGCCCTTCTCATTGGTTTAGCAGCTAGAGAATCGCAAATCCACGAATCACTGTCAAGTGTCTTAAGCGTCTTTTCG
>JAEXXS010000459.1 GCA_023451915.1 Pseudomonadota bacterium
GGTTGCATGACGATCCGTCAGCATTACTGGTTGAACAGGACGACTGGCATTATCCAGTGCTATCCGACTGGATGCATGCGCTCGAAGCAAAACTGGCCGAAAATCCCGGCGCGGTTCTGGTTGCCCACAGCCTCGGCTGTGTGCTGGTTGCCCATCTGGCAAGCCGTCCGGCTGCCGCCCATGTTGCGGGCGCGCTTCTGGTCGCTCCAGCCGATGCGGAAACCATGGCCTCCAGAGACAGCCGTTTCCAGAGCTTCGCCCCACTGCCGCGCCATGAGCTTGGTTTCCCTTCCATCGTCGTCGCGAGCCGTAATGACGATTATATGCGCTTTGCCAAGGCGGAAGCTCTGGCGAATGTCTGGGGTTCGGGTTTTGTCGACCTCGGCCATGCCGGTCACATCAATGTCGCGAGCGGTTTCAGCCGCTGGCCGGAAGGCGTCATTCTCGCCTCGTCCCTGCAACGGGAGCCACAAAAAGCAGCGTCCTCCCAAGCTGCTCCGCTGGCTGCCTGACTGCAAACACCGTGCGTCCCGTCAGACGCACGGTGTTTTTCATTGTCAGGCGTGCTGCTTACGCTCCAGCAGGAATTTCAGCACCAGCGTGAGAACGGCAATCAATGCGAGTGTGGAAGCCGCGGCAAAGGCTCCGGCGACATTATAGTCATTGAACAGAAGCTCCACCTGCAACGGCAAGGTGTTCGTCTTGCCGCGAATAGCGCCAGACACGACAGATGTCGCGCCAAACTCGCCCATCACGCGCGCATTGCACAGCACCGCGCCATAGAGCAGCGCCCATTTGATATTCGGCAGCGTCACATAGAAGAATGTCTGCCAGCCATTCGCGCCAAGCGTCATCGCCGCTTCTTCTTCATCGCTGCCCTGCACTTCCATCAGCGGTATCAATTCGCGCGCCACAAAGGGCGACGTCACGAACAGGCTAACCAGGAAGATCGCCGGGACCGTGAACATGATCTTGAGATCATAGCTTTCGAGCAGCGGCCCGAGCAGGCCCTGCGAGCCATAGAGGAAGAGATAGGTTACGCCCGCGACAATCGGCGAGATCGAGAAGGGAATCTCGACAAAGGTAATCAGCAGCCTGCGCCCCGGAAAACGGAACTTTGTCACCAGCCACGCGACGCAGACGCCGAACGCCATATTGATTGGCACGACCACGATTGCGACCAGCACCGTCAACCAGATCGCATGCAGCGTATCGGGTTTCAGGATTTCGCCAAAAAATGCGCCCGCGCCCTTGCTGAACGCATAGGTGAAAATGACCGCCAGCGGCGCGCCAATGCACAGGATGGACAGCACGCTGGCCAGCCAGATCAACAGGCTGCGAACCGGCCCCGGCGCGTTGCGTGCCACATTAGCGCTCTGCATAACGAAGCTGCCTTGCCTGAATGAGATTGGTGATGAGCAGCATCAGGAATGCAGCGACCAGCATGACAAAAGCCAGCGCTGCCGCCGCCGGATAATCATATTCGTCAAGCCGGATGAAGATCAGAAGCGATGTCACTTCCGTTTCAAACGGCAGATTGCCGGAAATGAAAACAATGGAACCGAACTCGCCGAGGCTGCGCGCAAAAGACAATGACGCGCCCGCAAGAAAAGCCGGGAAGATCGTTGGCCAGACGATATGGGCGAAAATCTGCCACGGCTTCGCGCCGAGGCTGCGAGCGGCTTCCTCCACATCGGCGCTCATATCTTCCAGCACCGGCTGCACCGTGCGGATGACGAAAGGAATGCTGGTGAACGCCATGGCGATGGAAATACCGAGCGGCGCATAGGCGACCTTAATGCCAAGCGGTTCCAGAAATTGGCCGAACCAGCCGTTCTGCGCAAAGACCGTCACCAGCGCGAGACCGGCAATTGCCGTGGGCAGCGCAAAAGGCAAATCGACGGCGGCATCCATCAGGCGCTTGCCGGGAAACTCATACCGCGCCAGCACAAAGGCCAGCAGCAGGCCGAACAGGCCGTTGAACACGGTCGCGAGCGCCGCCGTGCTGAGCGTGATCCGATAGGTGGCCAGCGCGCGGTCGGAGGTGACGATGGACCAGAAGTCGCTCCAGCCAAGGCTCGCGGTCTTCATGATCATGGCGAGCAAGGGCAAAGCCACGATGACCGTCAGATAAAACAGGGTGCAGCCGAGGGTCAGACCGAACCCCGGCAGTACCGAATTGCGTTTCATGCTGAGAAGCGACACTGAATTATTCCATATAACGGCAGGAGCGCACGTCGCCGCACGCTCCTGGATCCGCGCTAAATTACCGCTTACTTCTTGGTGAAGAGCTGATCAAGCACGCCGCCTTCGGCAAAATGCTCTTTCTGCAACTTGTCCCAGCCGCCGAACACATCATCGACTGTCACGAGACGCACATCCGGATAAATATCCTTGTGCTTTTCGATGACCGCCTTGTCATGCACGCGGTTGAAGTTCTGCGCGAGAATCTCCTGACCTTCCGGCGAATAGAGATAATTCAGATAGGCTTCGGCGATCTTGCGCGAGCCGCGCTTGTCCACCACCTTGTCAACGACCGTGACCGGGAATTCGGCCAGAAGGCTGACCTGCGGAACGACAACATCATATTTGTCTGCGCCGAGCTGCTTCTGCGTACCACGGGTTTCGGCCTCGAAGGTGACGAGAACATCGCCGATACCGCGTTCAGCAAAAGTGGTGGTTGCACCACGGCCGCCCGTATCGAAGACCGGCACATTTTTGAAGATCTTGCCGACGAATTCACGCACCTTGGCGTCGTCGTTGTTGAAAGCTTCCTTCGCATAGGCGGTTGCCGCCAGATAGGTATAGCGCGCATTGCCCGAGGTTTTGGGGTTCGGGAAAACGACCTTCACATCGTCGCGGGCGAGATCGTCCCAGTTCTTGATGTTCTTCGGATTGCCCGCACGGACCAGAAATGCCGGGTAGGAATAATAGGGCGACGAATTGTTCGGCAGACGCTTCTGCCAGTCCGCCGGGATCAGATTGCCTTTGTCGTGCAAAACCTGCACGTCGGTCACCTGATTGAAGGTCACCACATCGGCTTCAAGACCTTCGAGAATAGAGCGGGCCTGCTTGGACGAACCCGCATGCGACTGGTTGACGGTCAGCTCTTCGCCGGTCTTCGCCTTCCAGTCAGCAATAAACGCCTTGTTGACCTGCTCATAAAGCTCACGCGCGATATCATAGGAAACATTCAGGATTTCCTTCGGCTCTTCAGCCTTGACCGGCGCGGCACCGAGAGCCAGCGCGACAGCTGCATAGAGAAAAATTTTCCGCATTAGATACATCCCCACCGCCCTGCACCTGCAAAGCGTTCATACAGACGATTGAACTTGGAAAGAAAACCTATCGAATGATGGTGCAAAATCAACCTAAATCATTGATTTAAATGAATAAACTACTTTCGAACAACTCCTTGGAACATGCACCCAAGCGACACTTGCGAGGTAGAAAAATATTCCTCAAAGCATCTGCAATCAGAAATGGGAAAACAAAAAGGCCGGAGACATTCGCCTCCGGCCCCGATTTTTTTCTGCGTAAAACCTTACCAGAAACCGCGATGCTGCCAGCACCACAGAAAATTATGCTCACTGCGCTCCAACCGGCTGCGCCGACGCGCCGCGATTTCTTCAGCGCTTAGTTTCATTTCCCGCCAAGGCTGCGCCAAAAATGCGGGAATGCCCAAGAAGGCGTTTTTCAATCCGGTGGTCAGCACCTGCAAGTTCTGCATTAACCAGGCCTCCTATCCGCGTTATCGCGTCCCCATCTCAGCATTATCGCCTGCTAAGCGCGGCCCTTTTCCAGACACGCTTTCGCCGCAACAATGAACGATGTGTTAATTTTGAAGGCTTCCACGCAGATGTCAATAACCGACTTATTTTATCGGAGTTAACAGAGTGAAATATTTTGCGAGCGACAGGCCGCCGCCCGCAAAATCATACCGTTTTAAACCTCGTAGTCGTTGACGGGCTTGATATGGACCTTGTCCACATTGCGCCCCTTCATGGCGTCGATTCTGAATTCGAAGCCATCCGCGACGAAGCTTTCGCCCCCCAGCGGCAGATGGCCGAGATGCCAGAGCACGTAGCCAGCCAGCGTCGTATAGCGGTCGCTGTCATCCACCAGATCGCGTTCCAGCAGACCGCTCAGCCGGCGAATATCGGCGAAACCATCAACGATATAGCCGCCCTGCCCGTCCGATTCGGCGACAGAGGCTTCTTCGTCCTCGTCAGGAAATTCACCGGCAATCGCCTCCAGCACGTCGGTCGGCGTGACAACGCCTTCAAATGAGCCATGCTCGTCAACGACGACGGCGAGCTGGACCGGCGACACTCGCAGCTGTTCCATCACGCGCAACACATTCGCGCTTTCATGAACAACGAGCGGCTGCTTGACGACCTGATCCCAGTTGATGGACTTTTTGTCGGTCATATCGAGCAACAGATCGCGCACCGAAGCCACGCCGACAAATTCGTCGACCTGACGGCGGGCGACCATAACGCGCGAATGCGAAAGTTTGCGAATCGCTTCGTGCAATTCATCTTCGCTTTCATCGATATCGAGCCACTCGACTTCATTACGCGGCGACATGATCGAGCGCACCGGACGTTCCGCCAGATCCAGCACACCGCGAATCATTTCCTTTTCTTCCGGGAGAAAGACGTCATTGGCGGCCGTCTGCTGCGCAATCAGGTCGACCGTATCGGAAAGCGGGTTCTCGCCGCGCCCGCCGCCGAGCAGGCGCAAAACCGCGCCCGCCGTCCGCTCGCGCAGATCGTTGGTCGTCACCATCTTTTCACGATTGCGGCGCGAGACCTGATTGGCCGCTTCAATCAGCACCGAGAAACCGATAGCCGCGTAGAGATAGCCCTTCGGAATATGGAAGCCAAAGCCTTCCACCACGAGGCTGAAACCGATCATCATCAGGAAGCCAAGGCAGAGGATAACCACGGTCGGATGCTTGTTGACGAAGTCCATCAACGGCTTGGAAGCCAGCATCATGACGCCGATTGCGATAATGACGGCGATCATCATCACCGGCAGATGCTGCACCATGCCGACAGCCGTAATCACGCTATCCAGCGAGAAAACCGCGTCAAGAACGACAATCTGGACAATGACCTGCCAGAACACGGCATGGACCACACGTGAGCTTTTCGCCCCATGCGCGCCTTCCAGGCGTTCGTGCAGTTCCATCGTGCCCTTGGCCAGCAGGAATAGACCACCGATCAGCATGATGATGTCGCGTCCGGAGAACGACATATCCATCACTTCGATCAGCGGTTCACGCAGCGTTACGATCCACGAAATCGAGGCAAGCAGGACAAGGCGCATGAGAAGCGCCAGAGCAAGACCGATGACCCGCGCGCGATTGCGCTGATGCGGCGGCAGCTTATCGGCCAGAATGGCGATAAAGACGAGATTGTCGATGCCGAGAACGATCTCAAGCACCACCAATGTCACCAAACCTATCCAGGCATTGGGGTCGGCAATCCAGTCCATGGACCAGTCCATGATA
>JAEXXS010000474.1 GCA_023451915.1 Pseudomonadota bacterium
CTGCAAATGGCGGAAATCGTCAAGGACGCCAAGCATCTCCAGAAAAATCTCGGTTTCTATCTGCGGCAGACCAATTCCCCCGTCCGCGACGCCTATGTCGAACTGCGCGAACATCTGGTCAATGTGCTGCACGAAGTGCGTGTGCTAAGCCGCGCCGATGCCGCAAGCGACAATTGGGACACCCACCAGCAGGCTTTTATCGAGAAGGTCAAAGACTTCGAGCGCGCCTTCGGCGCAAAGCTGTTCGAGGCGAACCGACAGGAGAAGGTCAGCGGATTGCAGCTGAGCTCGCTGCTCAACGATCTTGGCTATGCGAGACGTATTGCCAATGGGCTCAATACACTTTTGACCATGCGCAAGCGGTCGCTCAACGATCCGCTGCACAACCTCTCCGGCCTCTTCGAGGAAGATACGCCGCTGGTTCAGATATAACGAAACGCCCTACTCAGGCGGCGCGAATATCCAGCCCGCCATTTTCGACGATGAAGTCGATCACCGCCTGTACGCCCTGCCCGCGATGCAGATCGGTAAACCCAAACGGGCGCTTGCCGCGCATGCGTGCCGCGTCACCTTCCATCACCTCCAGATCGACCCGCACATAAGGTGCAAGGTCGCTCTTGTTGATGACGAGAAAATCCGACCGTGTGATGCCCGGCCCGCCCTTGCGGGGAATTTCCTCGCCCTGACAGACGGAGATGACATAGAGCGTAAGATCGGCAAGATCGGGCGAGAAGGTGGCTGCAAGATTATCGCCGCCGGATTCGATGAACACGATATCCAGATCAGGAAAGCGCCGGTTCATCTCAGCGATGGCCTGAAGATTGATCGAGGCATCCTCGCGGATTGCCGTATGCGGACAGCCGCCGGTTTCCACACCCATGATGCGGTCTTCCGACAGAGCCTGTCGGCGCGCCAGAATATAGGCGTCTTCCTGCGTATAAATATCGTTGGTGATGACCGCGACCGAATATGTGTCGCGAAGCGCCTTGCAAAGCTTTTCGGTCAGCGTCGTCTTGCCGGAGCCGACCGGCCCGCCGATACCAATCCTGAGCGGTCCATTCTTCTGTGTCATGAGCGAAAAAGCCTCGAATGCTGTGTTTCATGTTTCATGGCCATGATGTCGGCGATGAAAGTCGCCGAGCCAAGGTCATCCAGACTGGACTGTCCGGCGCGCATGGCGGTTTCTGCCAGCGTGTTTTCCAGTGCGGCCATTGTGGCGGTCACGCCGCTTTGCCCCGTCACCGACAGGCGGATGGACGCCTGCAACAGGTTGATGCAAAAAGCCTGCAGGAAAGCCGCAAGCGTCGAACCAAGCGGAACGCCATGCGCCCCGGCCACGGCGCCGACGGCCACTGGATAAGCACAGTCGTCCGGAAGCTGATCGAACACCGGCGAAGGCCAGCTGCGCGCAGCCGACAGGAATGCCCCGCCCTGCAGCATGGTTTCCATATATCGCTCGCGGGAGCCTGAAAGCGCCTCTGCCAGATCGGCAATCTCGCGCAAATCCTCACCCGCCATCACGCACCGCCAGCTTGCCGCGCACAGGACGGCATCGTTCCAGCCGGAACCGCGTGTGACGAGCCAGCGCAGCCAGTCTTTCAGCCCTGCCGCATCGGTGACGAAGCCGTCATGCACCGCCCGCTCCAGCCCATGGCTATAGCTGAAAGAACCGACAGGAAAGACTGGCGACAGCCACGCCATCAGCCGCAACAATGCGGTGTTGGGATCAGTCGTGATGGTGGTGGTGATGGTCATGGTCGTGGCTGTGCCCGTGGTCATGATGCGAATAACCGCCCGAATAAGCGCCGCGCAACGGGCTGAAAATCGCTACCACATCCGTCACGGTTGCGCCCAGCCCTTCCAGCATCGCCTTGATGACGTGATCCCGCAGAATGAAGATGCGGTCCGCCTCGATCTGCGCCGCAAGATGCCGATTGCCGATATGCCAGGCAAGCTCCGCAATATGCAGCTGGTCGCGCCCGTGGATTTCGTAAAGTTCTTCGCTGGCAGCGCGAATTTCAATCTCGCGTCCATCGTCCAGAACAAGCCGGTCGCCATGTTCCAGCACCACCGGATCGGGGAAATCGGCAAGCACCTTCTCGCCGTTGTCGAGCGTAATTGCCTTGCGGCGCAGATGGCGTTCGTCACGTTCCAGCACGGCATGCGCCGCCGGAACGGCGTCGATCACCTCATGTGCGCGGATGATGTCTACTACACGAAACATTCTCTACCTCAATTGTCAGAACAGGAAATAACGCTGCGCCATCGGCACCACGTCCACCGGTTCGCATGTCAAAAGCTCGCCATCGGCGCGCACTTCATAGGTTTCCGGGTCAACTTCCATTTGCGGCATCGCATTGTTGAGAATCATCGACTGTTTGCCGATGCCGCCGCGCGTGTTGATCACCGCCACCATCTGCTTCTCCACGCCGAGCCTCTCACGCAGACCGCCATCGATTGCCGCCTGCGAAACGAAGGTGATCGAGGTGTTGGTGCGCGCCTTGCCGAAGGAGCTAAACATGGGCCGATAATGCATCGGCTGCGGCGTGGGGATAGAGCCGTTCGGGTCGCCCATCGGCGCGGTCGCGATCCAGCCGCCCAGCAGCACCATATCCGGTTTGACGCCAAAGAAAGCCGGATTCCACAACACCAGATCGGCGCGCTTTCCAACTTCAATCGAGCCGATTTCATGCGACATGCCATGGGC
>JAEXXS010000511.1 GCA_023451915.1 Pseudomonadota bacterium
GCCCGATCTATGCTTTTCGCGAAGCGCTGCATGCGGCGGCTTCCGATGGCGTCCTGTCCCGCTCCGATATTCTTGGCGTCGTATCGCTGATCTTCTGGGCGCTGACGCTTGTCGTCACGATCAAATATGTCCTGTTTGTTCTGCGTGCCGACAATAACGGCGAAGGCGGCATCCTTTCGTTGATGGCGCTGGTACGTGGCGCGCTAAAGGGCCGCCCCAATCTCATTCTCGGTGTCGGCATTATCGGCGCAGCGTTGTTTTTCGGCGACGCGGTGATTACGCCCGCCATTTCCGTGCTTTCCGCCATGGAAGGTCTCGAAATCGTCGCGCCTAGCCTCACGCCCTTCGTGGTGCCCATCACGGTTGTCATTCTTGTGACGCTGTTTTCGGTGCAAAAGCTTGGCACTGGTAGGGTGGCTATCGTGTTCGGGCCGATCATGGCGCTATGGTTTCTGGCGCTGGGAGCATCGGGCCTTTGGCATATTTTCGACGATCCCACGGTCATCTCCGCACTTAATCCTTATTATGCGGTGCGCTTTCTGGCCATCAGCCCCGGCATTGCCTTCATCACGGTCGGCGCGGTTTTCCTCGCCATGACGGGTGCGGAAGCGCTTTACGCCGATCTCGGCCATTTCGGGCGCAAGCCTATCGTACGCGCCTGGCTGTGGATTGTGTTTCCGTGTCTGGTGCTCAATTATTTCGGGCAGGCCGCCTTTATCCTGTCGCATGGCGAAGCGGCGGCTTTGCCGTTCTTTCAGATGCTGCCGAATTTCGCGCTTTTGCCGATGGTGCTGCTGGCGACGGCGGCAACGGTTATCGCCAGTCAGGCGGTCATAACGGGCGCTTATTCCGTCGCCCGACAGGCAGTGCAGCTCAATATTCTGCCGCGTCTTGAAATTCAGCATACGTCGGAGAAGCTGCACGGGCAGATTTATATTCCGCGCGTCAACCTGGTGCTCGGCCTCGCCGTTGTCATTCTGGTGCTGGGCTTCGAGAAATCGACCAATCTGGCCGCTGCCTATGGTATCGCGGTGACTGGCAACATGTTGGTGACGACCGTGCTGCTCTATATCGTCATGACGCGGATCTGGAAGTGGCAAGTCAGTCGTGCCCTGCCTTTGATGCTGGGCTTCCTCCTGATCGACCTCATGTTCTTCAGCGCCAATATCATCAAGGTGCATGACGGCGGCTGGGCTTCCATCGGTATTGCCGCCGTGCTCGTCATCGTCATGTGGACCTGGGTACGCGGCACGCGGCACCTGTTCCTCAAGACGCGCAAGGGCGAAGTACCGCTTGATCTCATTGTCGAGCAGATGGCGAAGCGTCCGCCGACGATTGTGCCGGGAACAGCGGTCTTTCTGACCGGCGATCCGAAAAGTGCGCCGACTGCGCTGATGCACAGTCTGAAACACTACAAGGTGCTGCATCAGAACAATGTCATTTTGACCGTCGTCACAGCTTCAAAGCCGTGGGTATCAAGCGCCGACCGTGCCCGTGTCTCGCAATATAACGAGCGCTTCATGCAGGTGACGCTCAAATTCGGCTATATGCAGCAGCCGAATATTCCGCGCGCGCTTGGCCTTTGCCGCAAGCTTGGCTGGAAGTTCGACATCATGACGACGTCCTTCTTCCTGTCGCGCCGGTCGCTCAAGGCGTCGGTGCATTCGGGCATGCCTTTGTGGCAGGACAAGCTGTTTATTCTGCTGGCGCGCACGGCGTCGGACGCGACCGAATATTTCCAGATTCCAACCGGCCGCGTGGTCGAAATCGGAACGCAGGTGAATATCTGATCGGGTGTTGGCTTTAAGAGCGGTCTGTTTATCAGGGCGTTATCTGAGAATTTGATTCCAGATGACGCCCTTTCTCTTTGTTTTTACTGCTGATTTATTCCGCGTTTGAAGCTTTTCCGACTGCCAATCGGGCCGCTGTCGAAAAGCGCAATCATCTTCCGAATTTCCCAAAAATCCCGCTTGACCGTCTATGTGGCAAGGTCTAATAGAATGGGAACCGTACCGTACGGTACAAGAGGAGGAAGTGCCCCGTGACTGATGGTAGCGACGAATTGCAGGCTCAGAAGCAGCAGGCTCTTTCGCCGCGTCAGAACGATGTTCTGGAGCAGGCGTTGCGCCTTCTTGTCGAAGGCGGAGACCGCGCTTTGACGACGGCGAGCATTGCGCGCGCCGCCAATTGCTCCAAGGAAAGCCTCTATAAATGGTTTGGCGATCGTGATGGTCTTTTGACGGCGATGGTTCGCTGGCAGGCCTCCAAGGTTCGCGTTGTGCCGCTGGCGCGCGAAAAGCTCGACGCGGAATCGCTGTTTTCAAGCCTGGAACACTTTGCCCGCGACTGGCTGCTGGTGCTTTCGGGGCGCACGTCGATCGCGCTGAACCGTCTGGCTGTCAGCCATGCGGCATCGGCCAAGTCGGCGTTGGGCGACATCGTTCTGTCCAACGGACCGGTGGCCATGGCCAGACGCGTGAAGCCGATCCTTGAAATGGGGATGGAAGCGAAGCTGCTCGCCTTCGACGATATCGATGAAGCATTTCGCACGTTCTTCGGGCTTGTGGTCCGAGACATGCAAATCCGGTTGCTGTTGGGCGACCGGCTGGAACTGACTGACGACGTGGTCATCCGGGACGCCCGGCGCGCCACAAAGCAGTTTTTCGCTCTGTATGG
>JAEXXS010000523.1 GCA_023451915.1 Pseudomonadota bacterium
AGACTTCTTGGCAGTCATAGGAGAAACTTTCTGCACATCCAGTGGATTGAACCGCTCGGTTCGATGTTGACATAATCCAATAAGATGCGCATATCAAGCGATATCGAACCGCTTGGTTCGAAAAATATGTAAGAGTTGTGTGATATGAAGCCCGAACGGCATACCGAAGGAAGCCCCGATACGCTCACCACGCCTGATCTCGATCGGCATGATGCGGGTGACGTTGCGGCCAGTTTCGCCGGGATGGGCTCAAAATCCGAAAAGCTGGCAAAGTCTGAAAAGTTGAAGGCCAGTGCATTTGCATGTCCGCCCGAAACCGAATGCGGACGCACCCGGCTTGGCGCCGGTCAGGACCCTGCAAAGCGCAGCCAGATATTGGAAGGCGCGCAAAGCGTGTTCCTGCGCATGGGCTTCGATGCCGCCAGCATGAACGACATCACGCGTGAGGCGGGCGTGTCGAAGGGCACGATCTACGTCTATTTCAACAGCAAGGAAGACCTGTTCGTCGCGCTGTGCGAGCATTACCGGCACACCATGTTCAGCACCCTGATCGGCAAGTTGGACAATGGGTTTTCCAATCGTGAGGAACTGACGGAGTTCGGTATTGCGCTGGTGACGTTGATCACGTCTTCGACCGCCATTCGCGCGCAGCGCATCGTTCTGGGTGTCAGCGAGCGCAAGCCGGAACTTTCGGCGCGGTTCTATGATCGGGGGCCGAAGCGCAGTCTGGTCGCCATGGCCGAATATCTCAATAAGATGATCGAGAACGGCGTTCTGGAGCCGTTCGATGTCGATCGGGTCGCCTATCAACTCTCCGATCTGTTTCTGGCGGGGCTCTATCGCCCGCGTTTGTTCGGGGTTATTCCCGATGAACCAACAGAAGAAGCTATCCGCAAGAATGTGGAAACAGCAGTCGATTTCTTCTTCAGAGCTTACGGCAAGAAAAGCTGACATCACGTATTTGTTCCAATAGGGAACAAGCTTTTTGAAACTGTGCCTTATTTTCACTTCGTTCTTGTGTGTAAAAACTTGCGGCACAATAATTGCGAGTTGCCATGAGGCGTATTTTTTTTGTCACTTATAAACAATTAAGCAGTTTGTCGGGCGCGATTCGAAACATAGTCGCCAGCAGGACACAAGGCGACAGAACGAAAGCTTAAGCGGCTTGATTCTTAAGGATATTTCGCATGACTCTTGACCTGATTCATTTTCCAAATTTCAAGAAGACGTTTTTTGGTGCAGCATTTCAAAGCGATACGCTCGCACTTCTAACCCGCATCCGTGATGAGATCGGCTGCCGGCACATCATGCACGCCTATCGGGGCCGCATGAACGAGTGCGCCAAGCTTAATTCCAACGATCTGACGCTGGTGATGACCGTCCCGACCGCCTGGTCGGCGCGCTATTCGACGAAGAACTACTTCGCCATCGATCCGATCTTCCAGGAAGATGCGCCCTATTTCTCCAACGACGGCAGCGGCATCGTGCACGATTTGCAGGAAGACGCCAATATTTGTCCGTCCGTTGCGGAACTGTTGCAGGACGCTGAAAAGCACGGGCTCGGCAATATTTTCATCGCCGTTTCCGCGCGCAATCCAAAAGGCGCGTCCGGCTGCACGCTGTTCTCGTTCGAGATCGACAAGGATGAGGATCGTGAAGAGTTCGTCGCGAAGCTGCGTCCGCGTCTGTTGAGCGTATCGGGCGTTATTCACAACAGTTTGTGCGGCCACAAGGACGCCAGTTCGGTGGCAAGCCTGCTCACCCCGCGTGAGGTGGATTGCCTGCGTTGGGCAGCCAATGGCAAGACCGACGGCGAGATTGCCGATATTCTCAGCATCGCCCGCTGGACGGTGGTGACCTATCTGCAAAACGCGAAAATCAAGCTGAATTGCTCCAACCGCACTTCGGCTGTGGCAACGGCTCTGTCCCTTGGCATTATTGAAATGCCGGGTACTGAGCATCTGATGTAATCAGCAATGGCCGGCTCGGTGACGGGGCGGCCATAATGCGACCGGACAGACCGGAAGCGCAGACTGTTTTGATTTATTTTATTGATTACATTTTCGAATGCGGGGCGTGCTGCCCCGCTGAAAATACACTAGCCGCTTAAACTGCTTGATGGCACCGGATGCGTTTGCTCGCGTCCGGTGTCTCACTATCAGGCCCGCTTCTTCAGGGGCAGTCTGGCTTCACGGAAAGTGTTTCGCAGGCGCGCCGTATTCTTCGCCGGGTCCTGATCGGCTTCCTCGAAGGTGATGTGGTTCAGCTCCACACCCGCCGTCTTGTCGCTGAGGATCAGACGGAAATAGGCGTAAACACCTTGATTGCGGAATTCCATATCCAGCACCACCGAAGGCGGCGATTGCCAGTCGCAGCGATAGTCGCCGCCATGGCCGAGCTCCAGCGTGCCGGGGAAGAAATAAAGCTCGGTCGCGGAGCTCACGACATCAGCAATATTGGCAAAAAGCTCGCAGCGGATGAAGGCGATATAGTCGGCCGGATCGACGAGACGAAGTTCCGCCACCACCTCATGCAGGTTCTCGGCGATGATCGCTTCGCGCTCGTTGGAAAATTGCAGGCTCTTCATCGCGTCACCATCGATCGTTGAGAACAGGTCAATAATATTTGGGAATATAATGAAATCATAGTACTACCATTAGTGTAATGTATGCCGCGTATTGATGATGCGGATGAGTTCGGCAACGGCTTTATAGAATTCCGGGGCGATCATCTGGTCGACGTTCACCTGTTTATAAAGCGCGCGTGCGAGAGGCACGTCCTCGAAGACTGGTATCGAGTGCTGGGCGGCCACTTCTCTTATCTTGAGCGCGATCAGATCCTGCCCCTTTGCAACGACGACCGGTGCGGCGTCTTCATTCGGCTTGTAGCGCAGTGCTACGGAGAAATGCGTCGGATTTGCGACAATCAGCGTGGCGGTCGGCACGGCGCTGATCATGCGCCGCCGTGCGCGATCACGTCCGAGTGAGCGCAGGCGCGACTTGACCAGCGGGTCGCCTTCCGACTGCTTCAGCTCGTCCTTGACCTCCTGCCGCGTCATGCGCAGTTCCTGTCGCCAGTGAATGCGCGACCAGGCAAGGTCGAAGGCTGCAATCGCGGTAATCGCCAGCACATTGGCGACGAGAAGGCGTACCATATTCTCGCGCAGAAATTCCGGCAGGGCGCTCGGTTCCGTCGCAACCGCATCCGTGAACAGGCTGTTGCCCTGAAAGAACACGATGAAAACGATGAGGCTGGCGGCGAGAAACTTCGCCACCGATTTCAGGAATTCCACCTGACCGCTGCGCCCGAAAATGCGCTGCCACCCCTTGAGCGGCGAAATGCGCGACGCCTGTGGGCGAATGCGCTCGCCGACGATGCGCGGCGCGTTCTGGAAGGCGGAGGACGCGACGCCCGCCAGCGGAATGATGATGAAGACCGGGACAAGCGCTGCGCCGACCGCTAGCGCCAGCACGCTGAACAGGCGGCTTGCATCTTCGGCGCTGTTGAGCACCCAGTCCTCGGGACGGTCGATCAGTTCGCGCAGGAACATGGCGAGCTTTGTCGTGGCGGGTGCGGCGACAAACACGGCGATGATCAGAAACGAGGCGACGCCAGCAAGGATCGGCGTTTCGCGGGAGAAGGGCATATTGCCCTTGTCCAGGGCGTCGCGGATCTTCTGCTCGGTCGCTTCTTCTGTTTTGCTTTCCTTATCGGTATCGTCCGCCATGCGTCACACGCGCGCTCACGCAGAGGCTTCGTTGGCGTCGAGGGTGATGATGCCGCGCTCGGAAAGATCGATGGCGATGCGCGAAATCGTGCGGCGTGCGTCTGTGATATTCTGGGCGGTGATATTGCCCTGCTCGGCGCCAAGTTCCGTTTCCACCATGCGGCGGCCACGGGTGGAAAGCGAGGACAGGACCAGTTCCTGAAGTCTGGCGTCTGCGCCACGCAGCGCGGTTGCGATCTGTTCGGTCTGCACTTCATCGAAGAGCAGCAGGCGCGCGCGCTGCGACAGGCGCTCGATATCTTCGAAGGTGAAGAGCTTGGCCTTGATGCGGTTGAGGTCGTCGCGGTTGAGATCCTCAAGGCTTGCCATCAGTTCTTCCATCTCGTTCTTGTCGAGCTGGTTGAAGATATTGGCAATCTGGCCGTGATGGGCTTTGACCGGGCCGGAATCGCTCCGGCCCAGAAGATCGCGGCGCAGCACATCTTCCAGCAGTTCGGCTGCGGCGGGCGCGACATTGCCGATATGCAGCGAGCGCTGCACGACGGCATTGCGCAGCTGCGGCGGCAGGGCAACGAACAGGCGCGCGGCGAGGTCTGACGGCAGTTTGGAGACGATATAGGCGATGATCTGCGGATGCTGATCGGCCAGATAGGCTTGCAGGCTGTCGACCGGCAGACGGCCGAGCTGCACCCAGACCGATTCCTGCACCAGCTGCGGCTGCACGCGTTCCTCGAACACGGCATCCACTTCTTCCTGCGGCAGCGTATCGCGCAGCAGCCCTTCGAAGCGCTGGGCGGCTTCCGAAACCGGCGCGCCTTCGGCGAACGAATCCTCGAATTCCTTCACCAGCTGTTCGAAATCGAGCGGCGAGATCGGGTCCAGCGTGCGGGCATGACCGGCAAGCTTGCGCAGGTCCTCCGCGCTGAAATGCTTGAGAAGGCGCGACGCAGCCGGACGGCCGATAGCTACGAGAATGGCTGCCGCCTTTTGCGCGCCGCTCAGCGTATCGATGATGCCGCTGGCGCTTTCTTCAGCGAGAGTTTGCTGCTCTTTTTCGGTCATGGAGATGTCCGGGCCGTTCCGTTACTTGCCGATGATTTCGGTGAGGCTGACGCCGAAACGCGAAGAATCGTCCTCGAGTACGATGACTTCACCGCGCGCGATCACGCGACCATTCACGACGATATCGACCGGATCGCCGATCTGCTTGTCGAGGGTGATCACCGCGCCGCGACCGAGCTTCATCAGATTGGCCACCGGCATGGTCGTGCCGCCGAGAACCACCTGCACATCCACGGGAATGCCCATGATGAGTTCGAGATTAGGCTTGGAAGCGCCTTTCTGCGCACTGCGCGGCTTTTCCTCGCGCAGTTCTTCGATGGCTTCGTCCAGTTCCTGCTGCATGTTCTTGTCCTTGTTGTCAGCGCTCATGCCTGCCCCGCAATATCAACGGTTGCCTTGCGGACCGCGCGATGCACGAACACCGGCAGCGCATTCTTTTCTTTCTGCTCGACG
>JAEXXS010000524.1 GCA_023451915.1 Pseudomonadota bacterium
ATAGGTCTTGATGCCGAGATCCTTACCCGTCGCAGCAAGACCGATCTTTGCATTTTCAAGATTGATACCGGCCTGCTCGATCTTCTTTCCTTCGAGATAGGGTTTGCGCACTTCCTCCTGAAGCGGCATCCAGTTTCCAAGGAAGATATCGATCTGGCCATTTTCCAGCGACTGGAATGTCACCGGCACCGAGAGAATTGTCGTCTGGGGTTGATATCCAGCCTTTTCAAGCAAAAGCGATGCGAGCGCCGTGGTTGCGGTGATGTCGGTCCAACCAACATCCGAGAATTTCGGCGCTTTACAGGATTCTGCCTCGGCAGCAAAAGCCGGAGCAGCGGTCAGGATTGCGATACCCGCCACCAACATGTGATTAAGTTTCTTCATCATCTCTCCCCTTTGTTTTTATTGCGAACAATATGATAGGGGAAACTGGCAAAGTCACTTTACGTTTCACGCAACATTATTGGCGCTTTACGAAGCTTGTGCCAAGCCCTTGCCGTGTTTCTTGAACGGAGCAGGGCGTTTTGCGTGCCTCCTCATGGCGAGAAAACTCCGGTCAAAACTCATGCCAGTGCGCCAGCGACGATAACATGATAGGCACAGAGGGCGTGCGAGATGCGCGGACCCACTGGTTTGCGTTGATTTTTAAAAGCAATGCGCGCGAGGCCCTAAGCGCCTTGGATATGAACCACTGTCCCCCGCGATAGGCGATGTGCTGATTTAGAGTCAATAACGGGCTCGACCCGTCCTTTGTAAGTGAAGGTAGCTTCAATTCAAGATTGCCAGTCCAGGTTCCTGCCCGAAATTCGCATGAGTAGCACTATCGCTCCTTCGCCTTGAAGAAAAGTGAACCGCTGCCCTGCGATGGAGCTGCATGCTTATACCAGTCAACGACTTAGTCTGTACCGAACCCGCCGTGAACGACTCGTAATGTTGAACGAGTCTTCCGCATTGGACGAGTGCACTGAAAGAAGCTGTCGACTTCTTGCCAAGAAAAAGTCCGACACCTCTGGCATCCACCACGAACTATGCCAAACCGCCAATAATATCTGGTGCAATATAGCTGGCGTGTAATCTACATTACGGTGCCCTATTGGCTCGAAGCGGACGCATAGCCCGCCGCCCCCGTAATGCTCGATCAGCCGTGAGAAAAGCGTTGTCCGCTACAGCAAGCGCCGCTGTGGTCGTGGTGGAACCATTAGGGATACGGGGCATAACCACGGGAACCCGATACGCCAGATTATTGAAAGCGAATTGATGTCAGTACCCGGTCGAAGTAAGCGATCTCCTCTATCGTATTGTAGTGTACCAAGGTAGCGCGGAGCGCGCCGCTATCCATGCTGAGCCCGAGCCTCGCCATCAGCCGTGGCGCAAACAGGTGGCCATCGCGGATCATGATACCCGCATCAGCCATGGTCTGAGCGACATCCGCCGGCTGCATGCCCGGAAGATTAAAGCAGAAAGTTGGCACACGTTCGGCGATACGCGCTTCATCTGAAACCCCGTAGATGGTAGCGCCGTGTGATTTGAGTACTTTCAGGACAGCAAGCGAAAGCGTCGTCTCATAGGCCTTGATAGCCGCCATGCCGGCCACCAGGTCAGCGCGACGCGACTGCCCCAACGATGCGTCAAAGTTACGGCCAAGCGCTTCGAGATAGTCAACCGCTGCCCCCATACCCACGGCATTTTCATAGGTGAAGGTGCCCACTTCGATCTTGTGTGGTGGCACGTCGGGGATGAAATCTTCCTTGAAAGTCGGCAGGGCTTTAAGCAACTCAAACCGGCCCCAGAGAAAACCCATATGCGGTGAGAAATTCTTGTAGCCGGAACAGACAAGATAGTCGCAATCCCAAGCCTGCACATCGATCAGACCATGTGGTCCATAATGGACGGCATCAAGAAAGACTTCCGCGCCAGCAGTATGCGCCAGCTCCGCGACGCTGCAGACATCGACAAGTGAGCCAATGGAATGCGAGGCGACCGTCACGGCTACCAGGCGTGTGCGATTGTTCAGCAGTGGCTTTAAATCATCCACATGCAGGTTGCCGTCCTCTCGCATCCTCCACCAGACGCATTTCACGCCCTGACTTTCAAGCGCAAGCCAGGTCGAGATATTGGCGTCATGATCCATATCGGTAATGACAATCTCGTCGCGCTGATCAATCATCTTTGCGATGCCCAGACTGACAAGCCGGATGAACGAAGTGGCGTTCATGCCAAAGGAAATCTCCGCCGGGTCATAGGCATTGACAAGAATGGCAACGCTCTGGCGCGCGTCGGCTATCGCCTGATCCACAGCGCGGCTTGAGGCATATCGACCTCCCCGTTGCACCATGCGATGCAACATGTGGTTGCTGACAGCGTCGATGACACCTTGAGGCACCTGGGCGCCTGCTCCATTATCGAAGAAAACCGGATTGCCCGGCAGGGATAAAGCCGGAAAATGCGCGCGCACGCGCTCAACGGGAAACGCCCCGCCGCTGTCAAAGGCTGTGGTCATCGAGATACTCCCAAACGGATGTTGGTGCCGCTTTCGCGGCTAGTGCATGATCTGCTGAAGAAAGGCCGCTGCGCGCGGGCTCTTCGGCGCAGTGAAAAAATCCTGCGGCTTGGCTTCCTCGCAAATCGCACCGTGATCCATGAAGATCACCCGGTCCGCAACGCGCCGTGCAAAGCCCATTTCGTGGGTCACAACCAGCATCGTCATGCCGTCTTCGGCAAGCGAGATCATGGTATTCAGGACTTCGCCCACGGTTTCCGGATCAAGCGCCGAGGTGGGCTCGTCAAACAACATCACCTTAGGCTGCATGCAAAGCGACCGCGAGATTGCCGCGCGCTGCTGCTGGCCGCCAGAAAGCTGCGAAGGATAGCGATCCGCCAGATGGCCGATGCGCACACGCTCGAGATATTTACGGGCAATCTCCTCGGCTTCATTTTGCTGAATCTTCTTCACTGTCATCGGCGCGATGGTGCAGTTCTCAAGGATCGTCAGATGCGGAAAGAGGTTGAAATGCTGGAACACCATTCCAACTTCACGGCGGATTGCATCCAGCTGCGGGCCCTTGCCGTTAAGCTCTATGCCGTCGACGTCGATCGAGCCGCTTTCGTGTTTTTCCAGTTGATTGATGCAGCGGATAGTGGTCGATTTTCCCGAGCCTGACGGCCCGCAAATAACAATACGCTCGCCCTTTGCAACCGAGAGGGTGACATCGCGCAGCGCGTGATAATTACCGTACCACTTATTGATGCCACGCATCATGATGGCTGGTCGGTCGGTCGTGTTGGCTGAGAACTTTTCGGTCATCGGGGAAACCAGTTTTGTCGGGTTCAGCGCGCAGTCTTTGCGGTAGCACTGCGCTTTTCGAGATAGCCGACCAGGCGAACCATCGGCCAGAGGAAAGCGAAATAGATGATTGCTGCGCCAATCAAAGGCGTCGGATTGGCCATCAACGCTTGTGTATCGTTGGCCTGCTTGAGCAGGTCGGGCATGGCAACCACAGAAGCGAGCGCCGTGTCCTTGAAGGTCGAGATGCAATTTGAGGTCAGTGGGGGTACCATGACCTTGAGCGCCTGCGGCAGAATGATTTTGCGCATTGCTTGCCAGAAGGGCAAGCCAAGAGAAACCGCAGCCTCGAACTGACCCTTTGGCACATTCTCGATACCGGCGCGGCAGACTTCGGCCGTGAACGCCGCCAGCACCATGGATAGCGCCAGAGTCGCCGAGGTGAAGGACGAAAACGAAATGCCGACGAAAGGCAGCGCGTAATAAATGAGGATCAAAACCACCAGAACCGGCAGAGCCCGAAAGATATCGATATAGCCAATGGCGATATATTGAAACGGCTTGGGCGCATAGAGGCGCACAAAGCAGAGTAACAGGCCGAAAAGGCTACCGAAGAAAA
>JAEXXS010000525.1 GCA_023451915.1 Pseudomonadota bacterium
GGGGGCGCGGTCGTCAGTTTTTGTCCGGGTTGCGATACTGCTCATGCTCATATCCAAAATGCGCCATGACCCGGCCCAATCCGACATGGATATAATAGGTGCCGACGGAGACCCACCGCGCCTGAACCGCCTTATAGACTGCCTTGAATGGCGAAAAGCCGAGCAGAAGCGCGCTCTTGAGAAAAACCCGCGCTGCACTGAACGGTTCGTCCTTGCGCTTGCGCCGCTCCATCATGGTGGAAATCATGCCATTGCGCAAACCGCGCGCCCGGATCCAATCGCTTTCCAGCCGCCGCGCCGGAACGGTTTCGCGCACCGGGGCTTCCGCACACCAGCCTGTCTTGAAACCCTTGGCGACGGAACGGCTGATGAAATCAGAATCGCCACCGCCCGTGAAGTTGAACATCGGATCGAGAAACGGAAAGCCCGCCGCCTCCAGCACAGGCCGCGCAACGGCCAGATTGCCAGACGAATAGAGCGTCGGCACCGGGCCGCTCTGCTGATAGGTCGGCAGGAACACTGGATGACGCGCCCAGTCCTCCGAACCCGGTCTGTCAAAGACCGGCACCTGCGGACCGCCGACCAGATCGACGCCATAACGTTCGGCGGCCTTCATCATGTTTTCGAGCCATGACGGATCGGCCAGTTCGTCGTCGTCGATCACCAGCACATGTTTCATATACGGGAAATAACCGAGCGCCGTCAGCCAGGCCGCATTATAGGCGTTGCAATTGCCGCGCTGTGTTTCCACGATCACCAGACCGCGATAGGTTCCCGCTGCAAAAAGCGGTGCCGCAACCTTTGCGCCCGCTTGTTCCTCCGCCTCGTTTTCGACAACGATGATCGCGAATTGCCGTCCGGTCACCTGCGCCTTCACGCTCTCCAGCGTGCGCAGAAGATGTTCGGGGCGGCGAAATGTCGGCAGCGTTACCACCACCTCGACATTTGGAAAATCCAAATGGGGTGTTTCAGCAATGACTTGAATATGATCGGGAAGCTTCGGCGTCCTGTTGTCCATTATATTTTCAACCGCCGCCCTATCATCCAATGCAAAACCAATTGGCACTTTTGTCGAAAATGCCCTATTTTTGACACGTAAACTTCTCTATGCCACATCAATTCTTAAATCGGTGCGGTTGTACTGCAAAACAGCGCTCCGTCCGATTCAACAAATTGTTTTCAAGCCCTTATTACCAGCCGAGCGTTTAAGGATCATTTACACCGCGCCGCTATGAATCAGGGCATAAGAAATATGGCATATCCGCAGGAGTCGAATTGCAACCGTTGCGTCTTGTCTTCGTGACATCCCTCGTACCCCACGAAGATGCTTCGACTGGATATGAAGTCGCTAACGCCGCCGTCATCAACGGGCTGCGCCGGGCGGGTGCACAGGTCACGGTGATCGGCTTCACATGGCCGGGGCGCAAGGCCGCAACCGATCGTGATGTCGTGGTGCTGGGCGAAGTGGAAGTGCGCACGGAAGGCGCAAGTGCTGCACAGAAAATCGGCTGGGTGGTCAAATCCTTCCTCACCGGGCTGACGGTTTCCTCCGCCAAGCTGCGCGTCATTTCGCCGATGAAATTGCATGACGCCATTGCGGCCTGCAGCGATTTCGACGCCTATGTGTTGAATGGCGTTGCCCTGGCGGGCGCTTTCGAATCGGCATTTCGCGACAGGCCATCGCTTTTTGTGGCCCATAATGTGGAACACCGCTCGGCGCGCGAAAACGCCGAAGACGCCAAGGGCATCATCGAGAAGCTTCTGTTTGCCCGCGAAGCGCGCATTCTCAAGCGGCTGGAAAAGCGGCTCTGCGACAATGCAAATTTCGTCTTCACCTTTGCCGAGGATGATGCGCCAGCGCTTGGCCTGCCATCGGAAAAAGCCGCGACCTTCCCGCTGGTCATGCCAGCCGGACGCAGATCGGCCAAGCGCGAGATCGCCTATGACCTCGCCTTGATCGGCACCTGGACATGGCACCCGAACCGGATCGGCCTTGAATGGTTCCTCAAAGAAGTGAGACCTTTGCTGCCGTCGGAAATATCCATCGCAATTGCCGGCAGCACGCCAGCCGATCTGATCGCCGCCTGGCCGGGCGTGAATTTCGTCGGCAAAGTACCGGACGCGACCGCCTTCGTTGAAAGTTGCGCCGTGGTGCCGCTGGTCAGCCGCGCAGGCACCGGCGTTCAGCTCAAGACCATCGAAACGTTCGAGCTTGGCATACCGAGTGTTGCCACCGCGCATTCCGTGCGCGGCATTGCGCGCATTCCTGAAAACTGCACCCTTGCCGATACGCCAGCGGCATTTGCAGCGGCAATCAAGACACGTGTTGCCAAAGCCCGCGCGGGCGACCGCCAGATGCTCGACGGCAAGGCGTTTACCCGCTCGCAGCTCGACGGCATGGATCAGGCGCTTGCACGCGGGCTGGATGCGCTCCGTCGCGCCCCAAAGCGAGCGGTTGGAGCATAATGATGCCGGAACAAAGCGCAGCTCAGTCCCGCAATATTCTTGGCGTCGCGGTCACCGGCTTCAACTGGGACGAAGCGCTCGACTTTTTCGACAGGACGCTCAAAGAGGGACAGTTTCAGCGCGTGGCATGGCTCAACGCCCATTGCGCCAATGTCGCCCATGCGGATGCGACCTATAAGCAAGCCTTGCAGAGTTTTCTCGTGCTGCCGGATGGCGTCGGCGTCGATATTGCCAGCAAGATCGCCTATGGGCAGAAATTCCCCGCCAATCTCAACGGAACGGATTTTGTGCCGCGCCTTCTTGGCCATATCCAGCGGCCCCTGCGCATCGGGCTGATCGGCGGGCGGCCCGGCATCCCCGAACAGGCCGCCGAGGCCTTCCGCGCCCGTGCGCCGCAGCACGACTATCAGGTCTTTGCAGACGGGTTTTTCGCAAACGCGGAGACGCCCGCAATCCTCGACCGGCTGGCTGAATATCGCCCGGACATCGTGCTGGTCGCCATGGGCGTGCCTTTGCAGGAATTGTTCATCCGCACCCATATCACCGCAGCCCATTGCACCATGGCGTGCGCGGTTGGCGCCCTGTTCGATTTTCAGGCGGGAGCCACCGAACGCGCGCCGCAATGGATACGTGACATGCGCCTTGAATGGGCCTACCGGTTGATGCGCGAGCCGGGCCGACTGGCCGGGCGCTATCTTGTCGGCAATCCGCTCTTCCTGTGGCGGGTGGTGCAGCATGCAGTTTCGCGATATTTCAGGCAGGACAGGCGATGAAGACGGCACTGGTCACGGCAAGCTACCACAAGGATTTCGAGCGCTGCAAATTGCTGTGCGAGACCGTGGACCGCCATGTCAGCGGATTCACCAATCACTATATTCTTGTCGAACCGCGCGACGTTGCCCTTTTCCGGCAGCTGGCCGGGCCGCGCCG
>JAEXXS010000048.1 GCA_023451915.1 Pseudomonadota bacterium
TAATTTTTGCCCACAATATTATGCGTGGCTAGACGAAAGGCTGGTAAATAGTGTCGGAATTTTTTCTCTCAACCGACATGGTGGATGAAAGATATCGCACTGCCTTCTGGCAGGAGGTATCGAAACTCATATACGAAGTCTCTCCCGTGGACGAGAATGGCCATGCTGAACTGATGGGCACTATTCGCTCACGGATTTTTGACAGTATGGTGCTGGGCGACACGACATTCAACGAGCAGATTTGTCGCCGCACGCCGGAGATCATTGCGCGTTCGAATCTGGATATCTGCCTGCTACAGCTTGTCCTGTCGGGTGAATATACCGGCGATTTCGACGGCACGCAGATTCAGGTGCAGCCGGGTGACATGCTTTTTGTGGATCTGACGAAAGTGCTGGACAGCCGCAAGGAAGCCGGTTCGCGCGTGACCTTGGCGATCCCCCGATTTGAGATGAACAAGTGGATTCCCTCAAAGGATATGCACGGGCTGGTTTTGCCGCGGAACGTGAACATCAATCAGGTCCTGTTCGATTTCATCCTGAGCCTGGATGGCGCGCTGGATCTCATTCAGGAGAGTGAAATACCGGCGATCAAGGAGGCGCTTGTCATGTTGCTGGTCGCGGCGGTGAATGGCGTTGCGCTTTCACCGCAACAATCGAGTGCCATTGACCAATCCATGCGACAAAGAGTGATGGACTACATCGATCTGAATATCCGTGATCAGCGTTTGAGCCCCAAGACGATCATGGCGCATTTCAAACTGTCCCATTCGCATCTCTACCGGCACTTTGAGCAGGATGAAGGCATCACCAGGCTGATCCGGCAGAAGCGCCTCGATCTGGCTTACCGCTATCTGATCCATAGCAAAGGCAAAGCGGAAACCCTGAAAGAGATCGCCTATAAATGCGGCTTCTCGGATCGCGCCCAGTTTACGCGGCTGTTCAAGGATCGGTACGATGTTTCGCCACAGGATTTGCGCGAGTTGAAGCGGTTGCCGGGGCATGATCCCATGTCGGCATCCAACCTGCACCAGCACATCCAGGATCATCTGACGCGCATACAGCCAGCCAAACCGTGAAGGATCAGACGGCAAGCTTTTCATCGGCTTGAATGAGCGTAGCGACGATGCCGGCCACGAGAACGGCATGTTCGCTCACTTGCGGCAGTCCCATCAGTTCGCCGAAGGTGCCGCGCGCCAGCGGCCCAGCAATCAGCAAGGTCTCGTCGGCGACACCCGATCTGGAGATTGCGTGAGTTTGCCGGTCGCAAAGAAGGCCAAGTCCGGTCGGGCAAAGGGCGAGATGACCGGCTTCGGCAAGCGCTGACAGCAAGGGCTGCGACCTGAGAATGCCGCCATGACCGGGCCCGGTGGTGACAATGACCTTGTCCACGTCGAGGTGATCGAGCTGGCCGGTGCGGCGATCTTTGAGAGTGATGCAGAACGTGTCGCCGGAGGCAGTTGCACTGCGGACGGAAGCGGCGCGTACCGACAGGCTGCCATCGGCGATGGCGCTGTCCAGCGCGCTTTCCACTTGTGGGGCGATGCGGAAGCGATGGACGTCCCAGAAGGGACGCACGTGCCGTGCGATGCGTCTGCGCTCCGAAACAGGCAAAGCCTGCCAGATATCTTGCCCCTGAAGGCGGACTGCATCCAGAACCGGATGCCAGTTCAGACCTTCGGCTTGTGCCGCCTGGATCGTGGCGCGAACCCGGTGCAACAAATGGGAAGCGCTGAGTGAAGGCCGGGTGATGAAGTCGCCATAGGGGTCATGGACGGTGCGGGGATGGCCGCGAGAGCGAAGGCCGCGTCGCGAAATCGAAACGATCTGTCCTTTATGGCCATGCGCTTTCAGCGTGGCGATGACATCGGCGGCTGTCAGTCCGTTGCCTATCACCAGCACGCGGTCGCCGGACTGGACATTATCCAGCGCGCCGGGGCGCGTCGCATCGGCGATCAACCCCGGATGTCCGCTCACCGGCGCAAGCACGCCCGGCAGCGATGGAGCGGGATGACTGACGGCCAACACAACGACATCCGCAACAACGGGCTCGCCATCTTCCGTCTCGATGGTCCAGAAGCCGTTAACCTTGGTTGCTTTCATGGCGCGGGTGCGGCGGTGTTCCACGCGTCCGTCCTCAATCAGCGGCGCCAGTCTTGAGGACGCATAAAGCCCGAACACCGTGCGAGCGGGGAAGGGCGCGCCGTCGCTGCTGAAAGCAGCGGGATCGCCTTCCAATATTCCGGTTTCCGCAAGCCAGTTGCTGAAATCCTGCGGCTCATCGGGCAGGATGGACATCCGGTCGGCGGGCACATTGATGCGATGCACGGGTTCCAATGTGTCATAGGCCAGACCGCGCCCGAGATTCTCGCGCGGTTCAATCACCACGATCCGCCAGTCGGCGACATGTCCTTGTTGGGACAGCTGGCGCGACAGATGCAGCGCGACGGCCGCGCCAGTAAAACCGCCGCCGATAATGGCGAGGGTGCCGGTAAGAGCTTTCTTCGGCATTTCAAATCTCACGAGCCGGAAGCGACCTTTACATTACCTCCATGCCCGCCGCCGCCAAAGACCTGCTTCTTGCCGAAGGATGAGCGGAGCTGGTTGCGCGGTCCTTCCAGCCCCAGTTCGGGAAACAGGAGTTCGGAAACGCGATAAGCTTCTTCCAGATGCGGATAGCCGGAGGCGATCACCGTGTCGATTCCCAGCTCCTGATATTCGCGCAGGCGCGCGGCGACGGTCTGGGGCGATCCAACCAGCGCGGTCCCTGCGCCGGAACGCACAAGGCCGATGCCCGCCCAGAGATTGGGCGAGACCTCCAGCTTGTCGCGGCGACCATTGTGCAAGGCGACCATCCGGGCCTGACCGACAGAATCCGAGTTCTTCAGGAACACCTGCTGGGCGGCGGCGATGGTTTCATCGTCGAGATGCGCAATCAGGCGGTCGGCGGCTTCCCAGGCTTCCTCGTCGGTTTCGCGAACGATGAAGTGAAGACGAATGCCGAAGGAAATCTGGTCGTCACGGCCTTTGGCCCTGGCGGCCTTGCGAACGGCGGCGATCTTTTCGCCGACCTGTGCCGGAGGTTCGCCCCAGGTCAGATATTTGTCGACGAGACCAACGGAAAAATCGATGCCAGCCTGCGACGAACCGCCGAAATAGATCGGCGGGCGCGCCTGCACGGGCGGCAGGCCAAGGGCTGCGTCATGGGCCTTGATGTATTTGCCGTCGAGATTGCCATGGCCGGTTTCGATCAGATCGTTGAACACCTGAAAGAATTCATCGGCATGGTCGTAGCGTTCATCATGCGGCAGGAAAATGCCGTCGCCTGCCAGTTCCTGCTGGCTGCCGCCGACGACGATATTGAGAAGCAGCCTGCCCTGAGACACGCGATCAAGCGTCGAGGCGAGGCGGGCATAATAAGCGGGGGAGGCCACACCGGGACGGATGGCGACGAGGAACTTCAGCTTTTCCGTCGATGCGGCAAGATTGGCGGCCAGAACGAAGGGTTCTTCGCAGGCAGCCCCTGTCGGGATGAGAACGCCGGAATAGCCGAGGCGGTCGGCGGCCTGCGCGATTTCCCGAAAATAGGCGGGATCGGAAGGGCGGCTCAGCGCATCTGTTCCCAGATAGGTGCCGTCGCCCGAAGAGGGAATGAACCAGAGAAAATCGAGCGGCGTTCCATTTGCGGACATGAGAGACCTTTCTTCCTGTGTTCCATAGGCCCGCTTCAGCGCCCGATTGATGCCATCGGGGCTTGCAGCAGCGCTATGCTTGTGGGGAATATTGTATCTGAGCCGATCGCGCACTTAAGGAATGCGATGCTAAAAACAGTGCCCTGCGTGAAGTTTATCGGTGCGCTTGGCCGCTTTATTGCGAAACTTGATTGCCGTTGTGTCGGGCGGGGCGGGATAAGCAGCGAAGCATCAACCTTGTGGGTGTTGCACCAGCGATTGGAGAAACTTATTCCAGTTTCTGCTTGCGAGCGCTATCTCTATACGGCGAAATGAGGGAGACAGAATGCGCCGCGACAAGAAGAAGGCGACGATATACGACCTTTCCGTTCTATCGGGCAGCTCGCCTTCCACGGTCAGCGCAGTGCTCAATGGGACGTGGCGCAAGCGCAGGATCAGTCAGGCGACGGCGGAATCCATCCTCAATCTTGCCGAGCAGCACCAATACACCGCCAACCGTCAGGCGCAAGGGTTGCGTCATTCCCGCTCCGGCCTTGTCGGATTGCTTTTGCCTTTGCATGACAACCGCTTTTTCTCGTCCATGGCGCAGACATTCGAAGCGCATGTCCGCGCACGGGGTCTGTGTCCTGTCGTGGTCAGCGCCGGGCGCGACCCGGCGGAGGAACGCGAAACGGCAGAAACACTGATTTCCTATTCCATCGATGAATTGTTCATTTGCGGTGCGACAGACCCGGATAGTCTGCATGAACTCTGCGAAAAGGCGGCAATCCCGCATGTGAATATCGACCTGCCGGGGGCGAAGGCTCCCTCGGTGACTACCGATAATTTCGCTGGTGGCCGCATGCTGACGGAAGCGATCATCGAACATTTTGCCAATCGTGAACCCTTGCAGCCGATGGAGCTTTGCCTGTTTGGTGGGCGTAACGACGAATCCACACGCCAGCGTATTCGCGGTTTCCACCACGCCAAGCAGGCCTTGCTCGGTTCCGATCCCGAAAACTGCGTTTTCCACACCGGCTACTCACCCTCCAATACTTTGCGGGCGCTGGATGAATATCGCGAGCGTCACAGTCGGTTGCCACGCGGTCTGTTCGTCAATTCGTCGATCAATCTTGAGGGCCTGCTGCGCTATATGGTCGAACACCCGCACGAGCAGTTCGATGATCTTGTGGTCGGTTGTTACGACTATGACCCCTTTGCCTCTTTCCTGGCTTTTCCGGTGATTTCAATCCAGCAGGATGTGGAAGGCATGATCGCCAAAGCCTTCGAACTGATGGAAAAGCACGTCACGGCGCCAGAGCTGCACCTTGTTATGCCCAGATTAATCGCGCCGCGTTCGGCCATCCCGCTGCCGGTGGATAGTCTCAAAGATATCAAATAATTGAGCGATCCCGGCTCCAGTTTTTGGGGAGCTATGTCCGACGACTTTGCTCCCGATTTGTCGAGGTCATGCAGACCTCAGAACTCCATCCCCCGCTGAATCGTGTTGACAGATTTTAGGGGCTGGCGCATTATCAGCTTGCACAATCGATTGTGCAAATTGTTGTGCAGAGTTACAGCATCTCTAACCGGGAAGAGGCCGGGGACGAGATGTCGTCGCCTGATGGGAGATGGCGGCGCTGGCAAGTGGAGGCAATGCGAAGCGCGTTTTGAAAAGGGCCGGTTGGTGTGTGCTCCGATCTGTTTGAATTGGATTGGCGCTCTAATTGGTCATGCAAGGCTACTTCATCCGAAAGGCGTTTCGCGCTTTCGGCATGGAACCTTGAAGGTGAGCCCTTGGCTCCAGCGCATGTAAAGCCGTCTCTTGCAGGCGAAATTCCCGGTCGGATGCCAGAAAAAACAGACAATCACTAGGAGGAGAGTCATGAAGGTATCGAAGATGACAGGCGCGCTGGCTGGCGTGCTGATGATGGCCGCTACGACGGCTCATGCGGAAGTCAAGGACGCGGTGGTCGGCTTTTTGATGCCCGATCAGGCATCCACGCGCTACGAGGAGCGCGATTTCCCAGGTTTCGCAGCCGAAATGAAGAAGCTCTGCGAAAGCTGCAAGGTGCTTTATCTCAACGCCGATGGCGATGCGACCAAGCAGCAGCAGCAGTTCAATTCGGTCATTTCGCAGGGCGCGAAGGTGATCGTTCTTGATGCCGTCGATACGGCCGCCGCCGCCTCGCTCGTGAAGCTGGCCCAGTCGCAGGATATCAAGGTCATCGCCTATGACCGCCCGATCCCGGATGCGACGTCGGATTTCTATGTCTCGTTCGACAATGAAGCCATTGGCAAGTCGATTGCCGAATCGCTCGTCAAGCAGTTGAAGGCGAAGAACGTCCCGACCGACAAGGGCGGCGTGCTCCAGATCAACGGTTCGCCGACCGATGCGGCTGCCGGTCTCATCAAGAACGGCATCCATGCCGGTCTGAAGGACAGCGGTTATAAGACGCTGGCCGAATATGACACGCCGGAATGGGCGCCAAGCAAGGCGCAGCAGTGGGCGAGCGGCCAGATCACCCGCTTCAACGACCAGATCGTCGGCATCGTGGCTGCCAATGACGGCACCGCAGGCGGTGCGATTGCTGCCATGAAGGCTGCGGGCGTCGATCCGCTGCCGCCGATCACCGGCAATGACGCGACCATTGCGGCGCTTCAGCTCATTATTTCGGGTGACCAGTACAACACCATCAACAAGCCATCGGAAATCGTTGCTTCGGAAGCTGCGCGCGTTGCCGCCCAGTTGCTGAACGGTGAAACGCCAAAGGCTGAAACCACGCTTTACAACACGCCGTCGAAGCTCTTCGTCCCGGCGGTTGTGACGGCTGAAAATCTTAAGGCCGAAATCATCGACAAGAACATCGTGCCCGCAGCAACGCTGTGCGTCGATCGCTATGCCGATGGCTGCAAGAAGCTTGGCATCACGAAGTAAGCAACGATACGCCCGGCCGGTTTTCCGGTCGGGCGTCCTTTTTACGCACATCCGATCCGAAAGCCGTTTCACATTTTTCGGGATGTGCTGTGTTTCGTGCGCAAAGGCATACCGTGCGATATGCCGGGGAAAGTGAACAATGTCCCAGGAAAACAAAGCGGCGACGTCATCGTCGCAGCCCGTGCTGCGCCTTAGCGGCATTTCCAAGAATTTCGGCGCGGTTTCTGCGCTGACCGATATCGATCTTGAAGTCTATCCGGGTGAAGTGGTGGCGCTGGTTGGCGACAATGGCGCCGGAAAATCCACGCTCATCAAGACGCTCGCCGGTGTGCA
>JAEXXS010000068.1 GCA_023451915.1 Pseudomonadota bacterium
GGCCGTATTGCCGCTCGCCATGTGCGTCGCGACGGTATGGACACGCTGAAAAAGCTGGAGAAGGACGGTGACATCAGTCAGGATGACAGCCGCGTTCTCTCCGAAAAGGTGCAGAAGCTGACCGACGACACCATCGCCGAGATGGACAAGGTCGTTGCCGTCAAGGAAGGCGAAATCATGCAGGTCTAGAACCTGCGTGATGTTCGTATAAGGAGAGCCAGGAATGTCCGATCCGCGCCACATCGCCATTATTATGGATGGCAATGGCCGTTGGGCGAAGGCGCGTGGCTTGCCGCGTAGCGCCGGGCATCGTGCTGGCGTGGAAGCGCTACGCGAAACGGTGCGGGCGGCGGGTGATCGCGGTCTTGGCTACCTCACGCTTTTTGCGTTTTCCTCCGAAAACTGGTCGCGACCGAGCGGCGAGGTCAACGACCTGCTCGGTCTGCTCAAGCTGTTCATTCGTCGCGACCTTGCCGATCTTCATCGTAACAATGTGAAGGTCAGCATTATCGGCGAACGGGAAGGGCTGGCCGACGATATACGCGCCCTGCTGAGTGAAGCGGAAGTGTTAACCCGTCGCAATACGGGCCTCAATCTGGTCATTGCATTCAATTACGGTTCACGCGACGAAATCGTGCGCGCGGTCAAGAGCCTGGCGCGCGATGTTGCTGCCGGTCGCCTCGACCCGTCTTCAATTTCCGCCGAGCTACTCTCCGCAAATCTCGATACCGCTTCCATGCCCGACCCGGACCTCATCATCCGCACGAGCGGCGAGATGCGGCTGTCGAATTTTCTGCTTTGGCAGGCAGCCTATGCGGAATTCCTGTTTCTGCCCGGTCACTGGCCGGATTTTCGCCCGGCGGATCTCGATGCGGCCTATGAAGTGTTCCGCCAGCGCGAGCGCCGCTTTGGCGGCGTGGAGGCGCGGAGCAATCTTGAACCCAGCCTTGACCATTGCGAAGAGGGAAGCCGGGCTATCGGGCAATAGATGTTATGACGGATCTTTTCGCTGCCATGCTTCCCTATCGCCGTGTTCCACCGCATCGCATGCCCTGACGCAGCGCAAGCCGAAAGGTTTCAATGTCCAATCTGCAAACCCGTATTCTCACCGCCATTGTGCTCGGCGCAGCCGCCTTATGGCTCACCTGGGTAGGCGGTTTGGGTTTCACGCTTTTCGCAATCGCTATCGGTCTGGCGATGTTCTACGAATGGACGGCGCTGACCGCTCCACGCCAAACATCGTTTTCGCGGATTTTTGGCTGGGGCTGGCTCGCGCTGACGGCTATTCTTCTGATTCTCGATCGAAGTGCATTACTGACCATCGGCACGCTTCTCCTTGGAACACTGATTCTTCTTGCCACACAGTGGAAAACTGGGCGCGGCTGGCCAGCCGCCGGGCTTTTCTATTCCGGGTTTTCGGCGATATCGCTTTCGCTTTTGCGCGGCGATGAGCCGTTTGGCTTTACGGCCATTGTGTTTCTGTTCGCCGTCGTCTGGTCCACGGACATCGCGGCCTATTTCAACGGTCGCGCCTTGGGCGGGCCAAAACTCGCGCCGCGTTTTTCTCCAAACAAGACATGGTCCGGCGCCATTGGTGGCGCTGCTGCCGCCGTTGCAGGCGGTATTCTGGTCGCTTCGCTGGTGGCAACACCGGGCAGTCTGATCGTCCCGCTTCTCGCTCTGTTGCTTTCGATCGTTTCGCAGATCGGCGATCTGGCGGAATCCTGGGTGAAACGCCAGTTCGGGGCAAAGGATTCCGGACGCCTTCTGCCGGGACATGGCGGCGTGTTGGACCGCGTGGATGGGCTTGTCGCCGCCGCCGCACTTCTATACCTCTTTGGTGCCGTGATTGCAGAGCCGGATGTGCCATCTGCTATCTTTTTCAGTTTCTAAGCGGCAGGCGATTCGTAGAGTACGAGGATCGGCGCGCCAACCGTGGCAGCAGTCGATCCCTGGGTGATTTGTAAGGAGTATTGATTTGCAGGAGGCCCTGGCCTTTTTCTTCGGCGGCGAAAGCCTGCTTGTCGGGACAATTGTACCGTTCCTTTTCGTTCTTACAGTCGTCGTATTCGTGCATGAGATGGGCCATTATCTGGTGGCGCGATGGTGCGGCATTGGTGCGCAGGCCTTTTCGATCGGCTTTGGCCCGGAACTTCTAGGCTTCACCGACCGCCGCGGAACCCGCTGGAAGCTTTCCGCAATCCCGCTTGGCGGCTATGTGAAGTTCATCGGCGATGAGAGCGAGACCAGTTCGCCCGTCGGTGTGGATAACCATGCGCTGAGCGAGGAAGATCGCAAGCGGGCGTTTCATACCCAACCGGTCTGGAAGCGTGCGGCAACGGTTTTTGCCGGTCCTGCCTTCAACATCATCCTCACCATTGTGATTTTCAGCGTTTTCTTTGCCCTTTATGGGCGACAGATCGCCGATCCGCTGATTGCGGGCGTTCAGCCGAACAGTCCCGCAGCCGCTGCCGGTTTTGAACCGGGTGATCGCTTTGTCAGCGTTGAAGGCGAGAAGATCACCACTTTTGCCGATGTACAGCGCATCGTTTCGGGCCGGGCAGGCGATACGCTCGACTTCACGGTTGAGCGCGGCGGCAAGATGGTTGATCTCAAGGCAGTGCCCGCGACTGTCGAGAGAACCGACCCGCTCGGCAACAAGGTGAAGCTCGGCGCCATCGGTGTCGAGACGACGGAAGCAGTCGGCAATTTCCGTCGCATTGAATATGGTCCGCTCGAATCAGTCGGGCAGGCAGTGATGGAGACGGGCTTCATCATCAGCCGGACGGGCGAGTTTTTCACACGTTTCGCTTTTGGCCGCGAGGACAAATGCCAGCTGGGTGGGCCGGTCAAGATTGCCAATATGGCGAGCAAGGCGGCAAGCGCCGGTTTTGACTGGTTGATACAATTGACGGCTATGCTGTCCATCGGGATCGGGCTTTTGAACCTGTTTCCCCTGCCGCCGCTGGATGGCGGGCATCTGGTTTTTTATGCTGTGGAAGCAATCAAGGGCAGTCCGGTGTCGCCGGCGGCGCAGGAAATTTTCTACCGCATAGGATTCCTTCTTGTGATGGGATTTATGGGGTTCGTACTTTTCAACGACCTCTTTGCCTGCTAGATCAATTGCCGACTGTCTCAGGCAGCGGTCCTAGGAATTGAAATCTTGGGGGATGACGATCTTGGGGTTTATTGGCTAGACCGGCTTGTCCGGTTAAGCTGACTGCAGTGAGGCGACGCTTTGACCGACGGAGGCCGGGCAAGGTGTTAAACAGAAATGAACATTGGGAGCGACGACCGGAAAAGCTAAGCAATCTGTTTACCATAACTCACAATTCGCGTGGCACGGATGCCACGCTTGTTGCCTAAGTAAACAGAATTTAACCGCAACGCTTGCTTGTATGGAAAAACCGGCTAATACGGTTGTATCTGTACGCATTTTTCTGGGTTCATCGTCC
>JAEXXS010000082.1 GCA_023451915.1 Pseudomonadota bacterium
AGGATTTCGAGCGCTGCAAATTGCTGTGCGAGACCGTGGACCGCCATGTCAGCGGATTCACCAATCACTATATTCTTGTCGAACCGCGCGACGTTGCCCTTTTCCGGCAGCTGGCCGGGCCGCGCCGCATCATCATCGACGAGCGCGAATTGCTGCCGTCATGGCTGCGCGTGTTTCCCGATCCGACGTCGTTCGGTAAGCGCCGCATCTGGCTGTCGACCAAGACAAAACCGTTGCGCGGCTGGCATGTGCAGCAGTTACGCCGCATTGCGGTGGCGCAAATACTGGAGGAAGACAGCTTTCTCTACATGGATTCCGACACGGTCTTCCTGCATCCATTCGATTGCGAAAGCCTGTGGCATGGCGAGCGGCTGCGCCTCTTCGTGCGGCCCAACGCGCTGGCCGATCCGAAATGGACGGAGCATCCGTTCTGGTCCGCCAATGCGGCAAAAATTCTCGGTATTCCCGAGACGAAAACCTCGCTCAATGATTATGTCGGCCAGCTGATCGCCTGGCGGCGCGACACCATGCTTTCGATGTGCGCGCGCATCGAACAACAAACCGGACGCCACTGGGTGGCGGGCATCGGGATGGAACGCCGTTTCTCGGAATGTTTCATCTATGGCCGCTATGTGGAAGATGTGCTGAACGGAGCTGGTCACTTTACCGACACGCGCGACCTGTGCCGGGTGATGTGGTTCGAGCCGCCGCCCACCGAAGCGGAATTCCGCGCCTTCATCACCGAAATGGAACCCTATCAGGTCGCCATCTGCATGCAGTCGTTTCTGGGACTTTCTGCGGACGATATTCGGCGCATTGTTGGTGCCTGAATCAGACCCGCTTCGCCGGCAGCCGCAGGCTCGCATAGGTGAAAACCAGCGACAGGATGTAAAGCGCCCCGAAGACCAGATTGAGGCCCGCGATCCAGTCATTGCCGCTACCGAAATGACGAAGCAGCAGCCAGACGAACAAAGCCTTGGCTGCCGTCATGATAACAAGGCTCAAGGTCCGCAGGCCCGACTGGCCGCGCGCATAGAGAAGCTCGGTCTGGTATTCGATGAGGTTGCGGAAGCCCGGCACGAGTAGAACCAGCGGCAGCAGGCTGACAATCGCCGCCACATTGGCGCCGAGCGCATTGGGAAACACCCAGAGAAAGACCGCAAGCGCTGCAAGCCCGCCCGTTGAAACGGCAAACACCGCCGCTTCCAGCCCGGCGCGCAGACGCAGGCTCGACAGCATGTCGGGCTTGCGCATCAGCTTTTGCACCAGCATCATGTTGAAGGAGCGCACCGGCAGCGCCGTCAGATCGACCAGCCGCATGACTATGGCATAAAGCCCGGCCGTTTCCGGCCCGCCGACACTGAGCACCAGCAACTTGTCCAGCTCGCTTTGCACATAGAAAAGCAGTTCAGCCCCGGCGACCGCAACCGAATCCGCGATGCGGCGCATGTAGAGTTTAGGCCGGAACCGGATTTTCCGTCGCGGATAAAAGCAGATGGATACGGCAAGCGCGATCATATTGGCTGCGAGATACCACCATGCCCAATGGGCGACATCGTGCACCGTCGCCATCCAGGTGAACAGCACCGCCGCCACCGCGCGCGTGACCGTGCCGAAAATGACAAGGCTTGCGGAAATGCCAAACCGGTTGAGGCCGTTATTGACGATGATGATGACTTCCGCCGAACGCCAGAATAAGGCTTCCGCCACGATGATGATGGCGAAAGGCAAAAGCGTGATGTCCCGGCTGAAGAAGATCAGATAGACCAGCCAGGAGCAGACGGCGAACAATGGCAGCGATGCGACCCCCGCCATGAGATATCCGGCGCTATAGGTGCCGAGGAGATGCGGCTTGACGGTGGCGATGCGATAAAGCGGCGAGGTAAAGCCCAGCGACACAATGCGCGACAGCATGACGCCCGTGCCCGATGCGGTTGCGAAAATGCCGAAATCGCCGGTCGGCAGCGTGTTGGCAAGCGCGATGAAATAGACCAGCGAAACCACCAGCCGCCCGACCGAACCGGAGATGAGCGACAGATAATCCCTGAACAGGCCGGACTTGAGGCCCGACTTGAGGCCAGCTTTCAGGCGATCCATTTTTAGAAATGCTTTCGCTATCACCAACGAACCTTTGTCTTCGTCGCATCGCTTGTGATCTGGCATGTTTCACGGGCCGAAGCGAAAAGCCAGCGCAAAACCCCGCATAGGATGTTGAATGGTTAACCGGTTGCATTTTCCATCGGGAGAATTGCTATACCATTAACCATTTTTTTCCCGTAGGCACTTACAGTCTCAACCCAAACGAGTTTTCAGATTTCGGATATTTCAGGCAATGAGCAGCGATGATAAGCGTCATAAAGAGGAGAGCGGGAAACCCCTTCTCTCATTCTCCGACGCGCCCGCTGGCTTGAGCCGGACGCCGAACGCCCCGACACCACCGCCATGGTCTCCCCCCGCTTCAAAAGCGGAGCGCGAGGATTTCACCCGCACGCACGACCTCAACCCGGAGCGGCTGACCGAGGAAGAACTCGAAGCCTTGCAGCAACGCCTTGCGGCCATCGAGACCGAACTTGACCGCAAGCTGGTCGCGCGCGAGCGGCGCAAGCAGCTGCCGTGCGAAAGCGAGCCGCCGCTTTCCGATGAGACAAGCCATCGCGACCCGGAACCCCCGATACCACCCGCCGCCGCGAAACCCGCCCGACAGGCGGGAAAGGGCGATACGGGCGATGGCTGGCGTCCGCTGATCGATCCCTATGCGGCAATCGACGTGATCAAAGGATCACGCAAGCTTCTGCTTGTCACGACTGTTCTCGGCGGCATTGCCGGTGTGCTGATCGCGCTCTCTGTGCCGACCATGTATGTCGCGACGACCGATATTCTGGTCGATCCGCGCAACATCAAGACAGTGGGCACCGAACTGACCCCCGGCCAGTTGCCCACTGACGCTTCGCTCGCCGTGGCGGAAAGCCAGGCGCGCATCGTCGGTTCCAGCAGCGTGCTTTTGAAGGTGATCGATCAGACAAAACTGACCGAAGACCCGGAATTCAACGGAACGCTGGTTCCAACCGGCGTGGCCGGTTTCTTCGCGCAGATCCGCGATATGCTGTCCACCAAAAAGACGAGCGACGGGCAGGCGCTGGAAACGCGGGTGCTCTACAATCTCTACAAGGCGATGAAGATCGACCGCGATGCCAAGACCTTCATCTATTCGATTTCGGTCAAGACCCGCGACCCGCAAAAATCGGCTTCCCTGGCCAATACGATTAGCACGGTGTTCCAGAACGAGCTTGTCTCGATGCAATCCGACGCGACGCGCCGCACATCGGAAGAACTGTCCACCCGCCTTGCCAGCCTGCGCGCTAGCGTCGAACAGGCCGAAACGGCGGCAGCGGATTTCCGCGCCGCGCATGATCTGGTGGATGTCGACGGCAAACTCATCAGCGACAGCGATCTCAGCTACCTCAACCAGCAGCTTTCCAATCAGCGTGCCGAGACGATGCGATTGCAGGCGCGCACGCAAGTGATGAACAGCGCCACCTCGGACAATGTGGTGGCCGGTACATTGCCGGAAGAGTTGCGTTCCAACACGCTGACTACCCTGCGCGCGCAATATGCGCAGGCAAGACAGGCCGCCAATGGCATGTCCTCGCAGCTCGGGCCGCGCCATCCGCAACTCATTCAGGCGCAATCGCAGGCCGGTGCGATCCTCGGCGATATCGACGCCGAACTGCGCCGCATCCGTTCTTCGCTGCAGGTCGAGGTGCAGCGCTCGGTTCAGCAGGAAAAGGAATTGTCGGCCCGTCTGGCGCAATTGAAATCGCAACAGGCCAATAATAATGGCGATCTGGTCAAACTGCGCGAACTGGAGCGGGAAGCGGCGGCCCGCCGCTCGGTTTACGAAGCTTTCCTGCTGCGCTCGCGTGAAACCGGTGAGCAGGAAGGTCTCAACACGGTCAATATCCGTGTGCTTTCGGAAGCCCGCCCGCCGCTCGATCCTTCGGGCACATCGCGCAAGCTGATCGTGATTGCAGGGTTGATCGCCGGTTTGCTGGCGGGGCTCGCCATTACAGCCGTCCGCAACTTCGGACGGCTGCTGCGCCTTTCACGCTGAAGTCAGGCGGGGCGCGGCACCTTGCGGCCGCTCGCCCGCAGAACGCCGTGCGCGCCGTCGAGATGACCGGGCTTTAGTTCAAGCGCCAGAAAACGCCGCTTTTCATAAGGGCCGGGCATGGCGAGTTCCGCGGTCTTTTCCGCCGTGAAGCCGAAACGCCCGTAATATTCCGGATCGCCGACCAGCAGGATCGCACCATGGCCAAGCGCTTTTGCTTCACCAATCGCGTGACGCATCAGGCCCGAACCAATACCGCAACCGGCAGCCGACGGATCGACCGCCAGCGGCCCGAGAAGCAGGGCTGCCACCGGAAAGCCGAAGGCGTCGATGCCGGCCTGCACATTCCACAGGCGGACCGTGCCGGAGAGAGCGCCATCGGCGCTCTCGGCAGCAAAGGCCAGCCCTGCGGCGGGAAGACGACCGCGACGCAGCTTTTCCGAAGACTTTCTGCGACGACCTTCGCCCATGGCGCGGTCGAGCA
>JAEXXS010000110.1 GCA_023451915.1 Pseudomonadota bacterium
TTGGAAAACACCGTGGACGCAACGAGGCATGGTTCTCCGAGCTTCTGACGCGTGTTCAGCCGGGCGGGTGGATCGTGGTCTGCGGGGACAAGAAGCTTGGCGTCGATAGTTTCCGCAAATGGGTGGGTAATATCGCTGAAATCAGCGACCGCCTGTCCAAGAACCACGCGGTGGCCTTCTGGCTCCAACGCCCTGCCGATCTGGACGATGATTTCATTGCCGCGCTGCGTCCGCTGGAAAGCGCAATCGATGATGTGTTCCGCACGGAACCCGGAATGTTCTCGCATGGGGCCATCGACAAGGGCTCGGCGTTGCTGGTCCCGCATATGGAAAAGATCGTGTTCGGCACGATCGCGGATTTTGGCGCAGGCTGGGGCTATCTTGCTGCGCAGAGCCTGAAATATGCCGACCGCATCAAGTCCATCGATCTGTTCGAGGCGGATTACGAGGCGCTGGAGGCCGCGCGCGGCAATTTGGAGCGTCTGGGCGCGTCGGTGCCGATTTCGTTCAACTGGTTCGATATTACCAGCGAAAAAGTGACCGGGATTTACGACACTGTCATCATGAACCCGCCTTTTCACGAGGGGCGCGTGACGGATGTTTCGCTTGGCCAGAGCTTTATCTCGGCTGCTGCGTCCCGCCTCAAACCCGGCGGTCGCCTGCTGATGGTCGCCAACCGGCAACTGCCCTATGAGGTCACGCTCAAAGGCCTGTTCAAGTCGGTGACGACGCTGGAAGAGGCAGACGGGTTCAAAATCTTCGATGCGAAGAAGTGAAACAAAAAGCCGCCTCGAAAGGCGGCTTTTCAGTTCCTGAATGCTTACTCGCCGCGTTCGGCGTCAGAGCTTTTCAGCTCTTCCAGCGTTGGCATCGAAACAATGTTGTAGCCGGAATCGACATAGTGGATTTCGCCGGTCACGCCGCTCGACAGGTCGGACAGGAGATAGACAGCCGATTTGCCGACATCGTCAATATCGACTGTGCGGCGCAGCGGCGAATTGCGGCGCTGATAGCTGAAGATCGCGCGGGCATCGCCGATGCCGGCACCGGCCAGCGTGCGCACCGGGCCTGCCGAAATGGCGTTGACGCGGATGCCCTGCGGGCCATAATCGGCAGCCAGATAGCGAACCATGGCTTCAAGCGCCGCCTTGGCGACGCCCATGACATTGTAGTTCGGGATGGTGCGGGTGGAGCCGCCATAGGTCAGCGTCAGGATCGAACCGCCGTCCTTCATGAGCTTTTCAGCGCGCTGCGCCATTTCGGTGAAGGAGTAGGCGGAAATCACCATGGTCCGGCTGAAATTATCGCGGGTGGTGACGTCTGCGTAACGGCCCTTCAGTTCGGTCTTGTCGGAAAAACCGATGGCGTGAACGATGAAATCGAGCTTGCCCCACTTCTTTTCGATCTCGGCAAAGACCGCATCGACCGACCCGATATCTTCAACATCACACGGCAGCACGAAATCCGAGCCGACCTGTTCGGCCAGCGGCTTCACGCGCTTGCCCAGCGCATCGCCCTGATAGGTGAAAGCCAGTTCTGCGCCCTGTGCGGCGAGTTGCTTCGAGATGCCCCATGCCAGAGAATGATTATTCGCGACCCCCATGATGAGGCCGCGTTTTCCTTGCATCAAACCTTCCATATTCCCCTCTCCCTCAGCCCTGATAGCGCTGGAAAACCAGCGTCGCATTGGTGCCGCCAAACCCGAAGGAGTTGGAGAGCACGGTATTGAGCTGAGCATTATCGATGCGCTTGCGGACGATAGGCATGTCCGCGAAGGCAGGGTCCAATTCTTCGATATGCGCGCTTTCGCAAATGAAATTATTCTGCATCATCAAAAGCGAATAGATCGCTTCCTGCACGCCCGTTGCCCCCAGCGAATGGCCGGTCAGCGACTTGGTCGCGGCAATCGGCGGGCAGGCGTCGCCCGAGCCGAACACCTGACGGATGGCTTCGATCTCCGGCGCGTCACCAGCAGGTGTCGAGGTTGCGTGCGGATTGATGTAGTCGATCTTGGTCTTGACGGTCGAAAGCGCCATCTTCATGCAGCGGATCGCGCCTTCACCAGACGGAGCGACCATGTCGTAGCCGTCGGAGGTTGCGCCATAGCCGACGATTTCGCCATAGATCTTCGCGCCGCGCGCAAGCGCGGTTTCGAGGTCTTCCAGCACCAGAACACCAGCGCCGCCTGCGATCACGAAGCCGTCGCGGTTCTTGTCATAGGCGCGCGATGCGGTGGCAGGCGTGTCGTTATATTTCGTCGCCATCGCGCCCATGGCGTCGAACAGCACGGAGAGCGTCCAGTCGAGATCTTCACAGCCGCCCGCAAACATGCGGTCCTGCTTGCCATACTGGATCATCTCGAACGCATTGCCGATGCAATGGTTGGATGTCGCGCAGGCCGAAGAGATCGAATAGTTGATGCCCTTGATCTTGAAGAAAGTGGCCAGCGTTGCGGAAGCCGTGGAACTCATGGCCTTCGGCACGGCGAAAGGACCGACGCGCTTTGGACCCTTCTCCCGGGTGATGTCGGCGGAATCGACGATGGTGCGGGTCGAAGGACCGCCCGAACCCATGATGATGCCGGTGCGGTCATTGGAGACTTCGTCGTCCGAAAGGCCCGCATCGGCAATCGCCTGATCCATGGCGATGTGATTCCAGGCGGTGCCGCGACCGTGGAAGCGCATGGCGCGACGGTCCACGAGGGATTCGACATCGATCTTCGGTGCGCCGTGCACCTGGCAGCGGAAACCCAGTTCGGCATATTCTTCCGCGCGCGAGATGCCAGATTTGGCTTCGCGCAGCGAGGCCGTCACCTCTTCGGTGTTGTTGCCAATCGAGGATACGATCCCCATACCCGTTACGACCACACGCCGCATCGCGTTCTCCTTTACACCTTTGCTCGTCGAGCGGCAGCCGCTTGGGTCAAGACTGCCTCGTCGCCGTTACATAGGTGCGATCTTCGCATGTTTTGAGCGCGACCGCATGAAAACTGTTCATTTTCTGCCATCGCGCCCGTGAATAATGGTTGGTTCAGACGATTATTGTCCGTCGCCGTCCTTTGAAAGGCCGACGCGCAGATCGGTGGCCCTGTAGATCACTTCGCCATCGGCTTTCAGCCACCCGTCGGCGGTGCCGAGCACCAGACGTCCGCGCATGACGCGCTTGAAGTCGATGCCATATTCGAGAAGCTTGGTGTGCGGGCGCACCATGCCCTTGAACTTCACTTCGCCTGTCGAAAGCGCCATGCCGCGGCCCGGTTCACCGAGCCAGCCAAGGAAGAAGCCGGTCAGCTGCCACATGCCGTCGAGGCCGAGGCAACCCGGCATGATCGGATTGCCCTGGAAATGGCACGGAAAATACCAGTCATCGGGGCGCACGTCGTATTCGGCGCGGATATAGCCCTTGTCGAACTCTCCGCCTGTTTCGGAAATATCAGTGATGCGATGCACCATCAGCATGGGCGGCAGGGGAAGCTGGGCATTGCCGGGGCCGAACAGCTCGCCGCGCCCGCAGCTGAGGAGTTCTTCATACCCGTAGCTTGATTTCTGTTCTGCCATTTCGCCTCCCTTGAGGTTTATTCGCTATCGGCCAGCAATCCGGCCCGGTTGTCATTTGGAACGGTTTTAGCGCAAACGCCCAAACCGCTCTATCTCTTTCTGGTCGTTAAGTCGGAACACCCCTATCACAGACTGGTTCCCGTACAAAACCTTAGCGACCATAAAAATAGGCAATGGAATTTCCCGAAAAAAGGGGCCAACTCCAAGCCTATTGATACTTATTTCGCAACGGCATATATCAATGTCAGTATGCAATGGGCAACAGCCCGTTCAATCTTTGACGAATTTGCTACAAGCTTGTAACGGAACCAACGGTGAATATGCAGTCT
>JAEXXS010000111.1 GCA_023451915.1 Pseudomonadota bacterium
CGCACGAAGGCGATAAAACCCATTAAAACAAAGGGTAACGCCAGCAACTTGAATCGCGTTGTGAACAAAACCGCAATCACGAGCGCTATCGTCCATAGAGCGAGCGCTGCCATCGGCATTGCTCCGGGATTACCGTCAGGGGACCAGGATGCAATGATGCTTGCAAGGGCGCGGACAATCCAGATACCTGACCCCGCGACTGTCAGAGGCAACCAGTCAAGGCAGAGCGGCATCAGCACAAGCCCCAGAACCGCGAATGGCATGACCAGAGTGGCGATCACCGGATCGGCCAGCACATTGCCAATCAGCCCGAATGGTGCGGTATTGTTGAAATGGTAGGCGGCGAAGATACCGCTCGCAATGCCTGCGACCAATGATGTTCCGGCGGCGGTGGCGGCTGATCTCAGTATCTTCGATGGTAATCCAACTGCCGGCGAAGCTGCACGCTTCTCCACGTCCTGCAATTTTTTGGTTTTGCGCCCTCCCCACCATGCATAGCCAGCAATCAGAGCCGCCGTTGCCGAATAGGACATCTGGAAGCTCGGCCCAAGTATTTCATGCGGTGAGATTGCGATCGTCACCATTCCAGCAATTGCCACATTGCGCATGCTGAGGGCCGCGCGGTCAAACAACAAGGCGCTGAGCATGACGGCGATCATCACATAGCTGCGCTGCGCTGCCACATCAGCACCCGACATGGCGAGATAAAATGTGCAGCTTAAGAGCGACAGGAAAGCGGCATATTTTTTGACCGGATGCCGGACACTGAATGCTGGAAAAAGTGCAAAGGCAGACCGCAAAACAAACATGACGACACCCGCCGCCAGCGCCATATGCAGACCTGATATGGAGAGAATATGCGCCAGCCCGGCTTTGCGCAGATTTTCGTTGGTCTCTTCGCTGATACCGCCGCGCGTTCCGGCAATCAATGCGGCGGTGACATTGCCGTCTTCGCCGCCAATCACTTCCTCGACCCGCTCGGAAACGCGCACGCGGAGCAAGGCGATCCATTCGCTGATTTCCGCCAACAGGCTTGTCTGCAGCGGGACATCTGCCGTCTTTGGATTGCCAAGAAAGAACCCGTTTGCCCCAATGCCATTGAAATAGGCGTGAAAAGAAAAATCATAATTGCCCGGACGCACGGGGCCGGAAGGCACCCGCAGTCGCGCAAAGCCGGTTAATCCCCCGCCAATTGATGTATCCGCCGGTATATCGCGGGCATTGATACGAATGCGCGTGGGTGCAAAGCGCAGTTTTGGGCGTTCTGTCGACAACAGATCGAGGGTAATGCGCCAGCTTCCATTATCCTGCGCGTCGAGCGCGATAACCCGGCCAGTCACACGCGTCGACACATCGGAACCGAGCATCGGCGTCGCGATGCGTTCGGTTTCCCATTTTCCGCTGGCAAGACCAAGCTGGAAAGCGAGCAGCAGTGTCAGTACCTGCCCTGCAAAGAAATGCTTCCGCGCCAGCGTGCGAACGATAAAAAGCCCAGCGAGCAGAGCCAGAATGGGCGTCCAATCTGGTTCAAACGACAGGGTAAAATAGACAATCGCGCCGAGGCCGCTGAAAATCGGAATCAGCAGAAAGAAAATTCCCCGCGCCGTTTCCAAATCAACCGCTTCGGCAAAGGCAATGGGAACGTGCTGGACGAGACTTTTGGCGCGGCTGCGCCCGTCATCCGGTTTCGGAACAGGCAGATTGCGTTCGTCGTTTTCGTCAGGCGCAATGGACGGTTCGGGCCAAGGTTCGGGGAGATAAGAGCGCGTCAAACCATCGGGCAGGCTTTTGACAAGCGCCCGCTCGTTGGCCTCCTCGAAGGCCTTGGCCATATCACCTATGCGCGTCATGCCCCCGCCTGACTGCAAAAAAGGTCTTTTTGTCGAAATACCCCAAAAGAACAATGCCGCAAGGAGGCGAAACAAACGCGAAGCCCTTGCGCACATTGCTGCCTATGCTACATGAACGCCAGTCGAAATCGAGAGGGTTTTGTTATAGAAATCCTCGCTCTCGCTCTTTGGCCGCGAGTATCAGAATTCAGTTTTGCGCCCCTGCCCCGGCAATTGCCGCTGTCTTGACGGGCGCGCAATAAAGTGGAGCTACCATGTCGAAACCGGTCGTCACCCGTTTTGCCCCTTCGCCCACGGGTTATCTTCATATCGGCGGAGCCCGCACAGCCCTGTTCAACTGGCTTTATGCCAAGCACACGGGCGGCAAGATGCTGCTGCGCATTGAAGACACCGACCGCGAACGTTCCACCGATGCCGCCACCGCCGCCATTCTCGACGGGCTGACCTGGCTTGGTCTCGATTGGGAAGGTGACCCAATCTCACAGTTCGAGCGCGCTCCGCGTCACCGGGAAGTCGCCGAAGAACTCGTCGCCCTCGGCAAAGCCTATTACTGCTACACGACGCCGGAAGAGCTGGAAGAAATGCGCGAGAAGGCGCGTGCCGAAGGCCGCCCGCCGCGTTACGATGGCCGCTGGCGCGACCGCGACCCGTCCGAAGCGCCTGCAGGCGTGAAGCCAGTCATCCGCATCAAGGCGCCGCAGGAGGGCGAAACACTTGTGCGCGACGCCGTACAGGGCGATGTGCGTTTCCCCAACAAGGATCTCGATGATTTCATCATTCTGCGTTCCGACGGCACACCGACCTATATGCACGCGGTCGTTGTGGACGACCACGATATGGGCGTCACGCACATTATCCGTGGCGACGATCATCTGACGAACGCCGCCCGCCAGACCGTGATCTATGACGCCATGGGCTGGGATGTGCCGCAGATGTCGCATATTCCACTGATCCACGGCGCGGATGGCGCAAAGCTCTCCAAGCGTCATGGCGCTCTGGGCGTCGATGCCTACCGTGCCATGGGCTACCTCCCGGCGGCGCTCCGCAACTATCTCGTGCGCCTTGGCTGGAGCCATGGCGACGACGAAATCATGTCGACCGAACAGATGATCGAATGGTTCGACGTAAAGGACATCAACAAGGGCGCTGCCCGCTTCGACTTCCAGAAACTCGAAGCGATCAACGGCCTTTATATGCGTAACAGCGACGACAAGGCACTGTTCGACGCCCTCGTGGCTGTCTTGCCGGAAATCGAAGGCGGCAAGGAACTGGCCGCAGCCCTCGACGACAAGCGCAGCGCGCAGCTCCTCACGGCCATGTCGGGCCTCAAGGAGCGCGCCAAGACGCTCGTTGAGCTGGCAGATGGCGCAAAGTTCATCTTTGCCGCCCGTCCGCTCGATCTCGACGAAAGGGCAGCCTCGCTTCTCAACGAAGAAGGCCGCGCGGTTTTGAAATCCGTGCTGCCAGATCTGGAAGCCGCGGGAGACTGGACCATTGAATCACTCGATGCAGTGGTTCGCGCCCACGCAGAGAAAACCGGATTGAAACTGGGTAAGATTGCGCAACCGCTGCGTGCCGCCCTGACCGGTCGCGCTACCTCACCGGGCGTCTTTGATGTGCTTTTTGTGCTGGGCCGCGAAGAGTCTTTGGGCCGTATTCGCGATCAAATCGGTTAAGGTGCTATCATTCACGCTGACGTGACGTAGCTTGCTTAAATAGTTCAAATTTCGCATTGCATCACGGACGGTTTGGGATAGTTTGGCGATCAAAATCGTAGCCATAATGCGTTAAAAATCGGGCATCCCACGGTTTTGGGACGCCCGCCAAGAGATACAAGACAAGTTATAGCAGCGAATGCAATTCTGCCGCCCATGGCGGCAAAGTGGACATGAAAGGAAACATGATGTCAGCTAAGACAGCCAGCTTTACTCTCGACGGCAATACGTTCGATCTGCCTGTGCGACAAGGCACTGTCGGGCCGGACGTCGTCGATATTGGTCCGCTTTACAAGAATTCGCATGCGTTCACCTACGATCCGGGTTTCACCTCGACGGCTTCGTGCGAGTCCAAGATCACCTATATCGATGGCGACGAAGGCACCCTGCTCTATCGCGGCTATCCGATCGACCAGCTCGCCGAGCATGGCGACTTTCTCGAAACCTGCTACCTGCTGCTTTACGGTGAACTGCCGACGGCAACCCAGAAGGCCGATTTCGATTATCGCGTGACCCGTCACACGATGATCCACGAACAGATGACGCGCTTCTTCACCGGCTTCCGCCGCGATGCGCATCCGATGGCTGTGATGGTTGGCTGCGTTGGCGCCATGTCCGCCTTCTACCACGACTCGACCGACATTACCGATCCGCATCAGCGCATGGTCGCTTCGATCCGCCTGATCGCCAAGGTGCCGACGCTCGCCGCAATGGCCTATAAGTACCATATCGGCCAGCCATTCATGTATCCGAAGAACGATCTCGATTTCGCATCGAACTTCCTGCACATGTGCTTTGGCGTTCCTTGCGAAGATTACAAGGTCAATCCGGTTCTGGCCCGCGCCATGGACCGCATCTTCATCCTGCATGCCGATCATGAGCAGAATGCGTCGACCTCGACCGTGCGTCTTGCCGGTTCGTCAGGCGCCAACCCATTCGCCTGTATCGCAGCTGGCGTTGCCTGCCTCTGGGGTCCTGCCCATGGCGGTGCAAATGAAGCCGCGCTCAACATGCTGGCCGAAATCGGCTCGGTGGATCGCATTCCGGAATTCGTTGCTCGCGCCAAGGACAAGAACGATCCGTTCCGCCTGATGGGCTTCGGTCACCGCGTCTACAAGAACTACGATCCACGCGCCAAGATCATGCAGAAGACCTGCCATGAAGTGCTGGGCGAACTGGGCATCAAGGACGATCCGTTGCTCGACGTTGCAATGGAACTGGAAAAGATCGCCCTGACGGACGAGTATTTCATCGAGAAGAAGCTCTATCCGAATATCGACTTCTACTCTGGCATCACGCTGAAGGCTCTCGGCTTCCCGACCGAAATGTTCACGGTTCTCTTTGCACTCGCCCGCACCGTCGGCTGGGTCGCACAGTGGAAGGAAATGATCGAAGATCCGCAGCAGAAGATCGGCCGTCCGCGCCAGCTCTACACGGGCGCTACGGAACGCGACTACGTGCCGGTTGCAAAGCGCAAATAAGCGCGGCAAACGCTGAAAATAAAACCCCGGTTGCCAGTGGCGACCGGGGTTTCTTTTTATCCGTAGCGGTTCCCGTATTGACGAAGCCGCTTAGCCCTTGCGACCGCTTTCGATAACATCCAGCAGAACCCGTGCGCCGATCTCGCCGGAAGGCCGCTCTGTCGACATGACCGAAGCAACCGCGTCAAAACCATCCAACTGCGCCTGACGCGCAGAACCGGGGCGCATCAGGCGCTCCACATTGCGGGCCAACATCCCCGGCCGCACGAATTCATTGAAGAATTCCGGCACCACCGGTTCATCGGCAATGATGTTGGGCAGCGCCGCACTCCAGATGGTGATCTTGGGCACCAGAAATTTTCGCGCAAACCAGTCCGCCTTGTAGGAAAGCACGCTTGGAATGCGCGACAGCGCCAGTTCCAGCGAAACGGTGCCGGAAGCGGCAAGCGCAGCGTCGGCCCGTGCAAAGGCCTTCCACTTCTCCTCATCACCGACAACGATCAGCGGTTTTACCGCCCACTCGCGCGACAGTTCGCGCACCATGGCCTCGATACGCGGCAAGGTGGGCAGAACAACCTCAAGCTTTTCAACCCGTGACGAAAGCTCCTCGACCGCCTTACCGAACGGCTCCATCAGCATCTGGATTTCCGTGCGACGTGACCCCGGCAGAAGCAATAGCGTATGTTTTCCGGCTTCCGATCTTTGCGGTTCCAGCGCCAGCTGCGCAGCACGCGTTTCCAGTATCGGCGCATAACTCGACAGGCGATGCCCGACATAAGTCGACAGGGGGCCATTCAGCCGCTCCATCACGTCAACCTCGAACGGCAACACCGTGAGCACGTGGTCGACATAGGCGCGCATGGCGCGTGCGCGCTGAGGACGCCAGGCCCAGACGCTGGGAGCGATATATTTGACGATTGGAATGGAAGGATCGGCTGCCCTGATCTTCTTCGCCACGCGATGGGTGAAATCAGGGCTATCGATCAGCAGAACACAATCCGGTTTTTCCGCCACGATCTGCCGTGCCGTCTGCCGGATACGCAGTATCAGTCCCGGAAGGTTCCTGATGATCGCGCCAAGCCCCATGAGAGCGATTTCGTGCGGATCGAAGAAGGTTTTCAGGCCACGCGCAGCCAGATGGTCGCCACCGACACCAACGAGATCGACCAGTCTGTCGGTCTGATGACGCAAAGCGTCGATCAAATCTGCACCGAGAAGATCGCCGGATTCTTCACCGGCCACGATTGCTATTTTCAATGGCCGGCTGGTGTTACTCAAGTTAAGCGTCCTTTTTGTCCCGACTGATCGTCTCTATGAAGAGACCGCTTTCATTGGCCGCTGCGATGGTTTCGCCGAAGCCCAGGATAAATGTGCGCCCCGCCTCAATCGCAATTCCCGCGAGACCGGCCCGATTGGCGTTCAGCACGGTGGAAATGCCGATGGCTGGCAAATCCGCCCGCTCATCCTGACGAGGTTTGGACATTTTCACAAGGACCCCGCCGCGCTTGGGGATACGCCCGGCTTCACGCAGCTCACGAACACGCTCGATCATCAGATCGGTGCCTTCTGCGCCTTCGAGCGCCACGACACGTCCGCCGACCGCGACAGCGCCCTGCCCGATGTCGAGATCACCAAGCCGCAAAGCCGATTCCATAGCCAGCTTAATATTCGCGCTTTCACGCGCATCGGGCGCAACCTTGGTGAGAATACGCGCAGGTGACGGAGACAGAAGATCGGGCACAACCTCATGTGCGCCGACGACCTTGAAGCCGAATGATTCGAGCAGGCCGATAAAGGCACGCAGCAGGGCATCGTCGCCCTGCCCCAGCGCCCGCAGCACATAGGGAATGCCCCGCAATGTCGGCCAGTCGAGCTTCAAATCGCCGAGTTGCGGCCTGCTGCGCACGCCGCCTGCGAGAACAACATGCGAAACGCCAGCCGCTTTCATGGAGCGAACAAGCTTCGCGAATTCGACCGTCGAAATTTCCTGATGCTCGTAATTATAGAGCGCCCGGTCAGCTTCTTCACGCAAGGGAACGATGAAGGGGGGAGTGCCAGCACTCTGAAGCGCCTCGGCCACAGCAATAGGCAACAGGCCGTTGCCCGCAATAATACCGACACGCCCGCCTTCAATAGGCGGACGCGCCAAAGTCTCAACTTTCGTCGCTGTCATGCCCGACTCCACCATGAGCCGCGTCGAGTGGTGGCGTGGTATAGGCGCGTTTTGCGTCGACACTGATGAAGGCAATCATATCGGCAACCGCCTGAGAATCGGGATAAGCCGCCAGCACGTCGGCAGCGCGATCACGAACGGGCTTGGTGCGATCAAACAGCATGCGCACCGCATGGCGCAGCATGTGGATTTCCGCGCGCTGCATACCGGAACGCTTCATGCCGACAATATTGAGGCCGCCCAGATGCGCGTGATTGCCAATAACCATACCATAAGGAATAACATCGCCCACAACGCCAGCCATACCGCCAACAAATGCATGATGGCCGACACGCACGAACTGATGCACAGCCGCGCCGCCGCCCAGAATGGCGTGATGTTCGATGGTCGTGTGACCGCCGATCATGACATTGTTCGAGAAGGTGACGTGATCGCCAATATCGCAATCATGCGCCACATGCGCATAAGCAAGGAAGGTGCAATCGCTGCCCACCGAAGTATAGCCACGCGCGCTGTCCGAGCCGCGATGCATGGTAACGCCTTCGCGGATGAGGCAGTTTTCGCCGACCGTGAGTGTTGTAGGGCCGCCCTTATGCTTGCCGTTTTGCGGATCGCAACCGAGAACAGCATGCGGATAGACCTTCGCGCCCGCGCCAAGCGTTGTCCCGCCCGCCACGACCACATGGCTCATCAGAACGGAATTGTCGCCAATAACGGCGCCCGATTGAATATGACAGAAAGGCCCGACAGACACACCCTGGCCCAGTTCCACGCCCGGCTCAACAAGAGCGGTGGGGTGAATGATTGTTTCTTTCATTGTAATGCTCACTGGCTTTCTTCACCGGCATTAATCATTGCCGCAACTTCCGCTTCGGCAACTTTCACACCATCAACCTCAGCCACGCATTCATACTTGGAAATATTGGCGCGCTGTTTGACTTTCTTGACATGCAGAAGCAACTGATCACCCGGAATGACCGGGCGGCGGAACTTCGCGTTGTCGATGGTCATAAAATAGACGACGCCCGGGCGGCCAGTCTTGCGCTGAAGCAGCGAAATGGCTCCTGCAGTCTGCGCCATCGCCTCGATGATCAATACGCCCGGCATGATCGGCTTTTCCGGGAAATGCCCGGTAAAATGCGGCTCATTGATCGTGACGTTCTTGATACCGGTTGCCGACAGATCGCCATTGATATTCACGACGCGATCAATCAGCAGAAAAGGATAACGGTGCGGAAGCACGGCCAGGAGTTCCTGAATATCCGCCGCTTCGAGTTTCGTCTGTTCCGTATCACTCATCTGAGGATTGCTCCTTTCTTGATTGCCCGATGCTGCGAATGTTCGCGATATCGCGGAACCACTGCTTGATAGGACGTGCGGGAAG
>JAEXXS010000191.1 GCA_023451915.1 Pseudomonadota bacterium
TGTTACAGGAACACTATGCCTGAGGCTGGGTCGCCGCTCAAGGAAAGCTGAAAATTAGCTGGTAGATCAATCAGGTATCAGTCAACCACTGTTACGACCGCCGGTGTTTCACCAACCGAGCCGATGATATTCGCAGCCGGATACCCCGCAGAGCGGATCGTTGCGAGAATGCGCTCTGCGGCGTCGGGCGCGCAGGAAACAAGCAGCCCGCCAGATGTTTGCGGATCGGTCAGCAATTGCTGCGTCCAGAGAGGTGTGTTGTCTGCAAGCCGCACCTCATCACCATAACTTGCCCAGTTACGGGTTGAAGCGCCGGTGATGAAACCTTGTTCGGCAAGCCGTGCAGCTTGAGCCAAAAGCGGAAGATCACTGTATCGAAGCGCGATGCCGACATTGGACCCCCGCGCCATTTCGAGCGCATGGCCAAGAATGCCAAAGCCCGTGACATCGGTAACCGCATGCACCGCTTCATCCTTGCCAAGTTCCGCGCCTATCCGGTTCAGAAGAGTGACGGAGGCCATCATCTCATCGTAACCGGCGCTATCCAGAACCTGTTTCTTAAAAGCAGCGGAATAGATGCCGACGCCGAGCCCTTTGGTCAAAATAAGCGCGTCGCCGGGTCTCGCCCCACTGTTCTTGCGCAGATTGGCAAGCTTGCAAGTGCCGATCACCGCCAGCCCGTAAATCGGCTCCGGCGCATCAATGGAATGCCCCCCAGCAACCGGAATCCCCGCTTCGGCACAGATGCTGGAACCGCCTTTCAGAATATCGCGGATCATTTCCGCAGGCATCTGGTTCACCGGCATGCCGAGGATCGCCAGCGCCATGATGGGCGTTCCGCCCATAGCGTAAACATCGGAGATAGCATTGGTGGCCGCAATCCGCCCGAAATCGACCGGATCGTCCACCATCGGCATGAAGAAGTCGGTGGTGGCGATCACGCAGTTTTCATCGTCGAGCTGCCAGACTGCGGCATCGTCGCCGGTCTCGGTGCCGACAAGCAGTTGCTTGAAAGGCTGGATGGCAGGCTGGTCGGCGAGCAAATTTTGCAATACGGCAGGCGCCAGCTTGCAGCCGCAGCCGCCGCCATGGGCCAGAGTGCTAAGACGGATGGGCGATGCAATATCCATAGGTCCTCCTCAACCGAAAGCGGTTCGCCTGATACATGCAAACCAAAACCGCAGACGGCATGTTATTTCGTATCAGATCGAGATTTCGCGCGCCGTCATGCTATAACGGAAAGCATCCGCATCGAGACAATCGAGCCGCGTGCCCGCGACTTCAGCTTGCGGATACATAAGAAAGCCAAGCTCCCCACCCTGCGCCGATGGCAGATCGATATCGCTACCGTCATTGAAGGCGATCCAGTTGCCTTCCCATGCGCCGAACAGTTTTTGACGAACGGCAACGACACGCGGATCGTCTGCAACCAATCCGTCTTTCTCTTCTTCCAGCATGACCTTTCGCACGTCAGCCGGATCGGTCGCCACCCAGCCAACGCCGTCGAGATAGATTTCAGCACGGCAATGCTGTGACTTGGTGATGACCTCGTTCTTCGCGCCAAGGCTCTTGTAACCAAAAGCGGAGGGGGCCACCCGTACACCGTAGAGATCACGCGCGGGAATGCCCACTGAGCGCACCAGCGCCACGAATAGCGGATTGAGATCAGCGCATTTGCCGCCAAGATCACCGCTTTTCAACATGGCCACAATATCACCATCGCCGCAGCCGCGCGTGGAGCCGCGCCGATAGGTGTTGGCGACGACCCAATCATAGATGCGGCGCGCCTTGTCCTGATCGCGCGCGGCATCGCCGATGATCTTGTTTGCGGTTTCGCGCACAATGCCATCCACCGGTGCCAGCCGTGTTCCAGCCAGATATTTTGCGCGCTCCGTCTGCGTCAGCGGCACGACAGCTGCCGATGCCTCAAGCCGACTAGCGCGGTCACGGGTCGAGACGAGGCTGATGATTTCCGCCGACGGCGCTTCCTCGCCCGACTCCCATTCGAGATAGAGCAGCCCCACCCCGCTGCGCGGATCGCGATTGATCTGCGCAACGCTGGCGTTTGTAGTCCACCGATTGCCTTCCGGGCGGTTCCAGTCATCAGCCTGAAACCCGGGCAGCGGCACCCATGCCCGGATGACATCCTTGGATGCGGTCGGATTGACCACGGTCTTGATCTCGAAACTGCGCCAGCTCGACGGCTTCGGCTTAAAAGTGCGGTCATCGGCGAAAGCAGGGGCCAAAGCGAAGCCCGGCAGAAGACAAAGGGCGGCACATGCCGCACCGGATTTGAGAAGTTCCCGACGGTTCATGACGATCCCCTTTTGTAGCGATAAGCTTTGTTTCTTGCGAAGGTGAGGAGAAAGCGCTGCTGTTGTGCCTGACCGGAACGGTCAGCACAGGCCAGGAATGATCCGTGATCAAGGCCCCGAAACTCGGGAGCAGCGAAAGAAGTCACATCGCCAGTCTGACGCTTTTGCAGGAGCGCGTCAATCAACGAACAAATAAGAGAAAGTTACCGTGAAAATTACATCCATGTATTAATACTTGAGTATTATAATCATATTATTTATAGATAGGCTTTGTTATTACATTTTTCGACCTTCCGTTCGGTTGACAACTGCATCCTATTGCGTTGAACTGCCAAGGTGAAAGTCAAGCCTGCCCGACAACGTGACCGGGAAACTTTCCCCTGCACGTCGGTTCTGATCATCAGGGAGGTATCGCACGATGAATGTGGAGCTCTCACGCCGCCAGTTTCTGGGCGGAACGGGAGCGGTGGTAGCGGCTTCGGCGCTTGGTTCTTTCGGTTTTGGTGCGGTGGAAACCGCCTATGCCGAATCCATCCGCCCCTTCAAGCTGGCCAATACGACCGAAACCCGGAATACCTGCCCCTATTGCTCTGTGGCCTGCGGCATCATTCTTTATTCCAAGGGTGATTTGCGCAAGGGCGAGAAAGCCGACCTGATCCATGTCGAGGGCGATACGGACCACCCGACCAATCGCGGCACGCTGTGCCCCAAGGGCGCGGCGCTCAAGGATTTCGTCAAGGCGGAAACCCGCCTGAAATATCCGATGGTGCGCGAACCGGGTTCTGGCGAATTCAAGCGGATATCCTGGGAGGATGCGCTGGATCGAATCGCGCGCCACCTCAAAGATGACCGCGACGCAAATTTCATCGCGAAGAACGAGGCTGGCGTCACTGTCAATCGCTGGACTTCGACGGGGTTCCTCGCCGCTTCCGCAACAACCAACGAAACAGCGTTCCTCACCTATAAGGTGGTGCGCAGCACAGGCATAGTCGCATTCGATAATCAGGCTCGCGTCTGACACGGCCCGACGGTGGCGAGTCTCGCCCCAACATTTGGCCGTGGCGCAATGACCAATGCCTGGACAGACATCAAGAACACTGACCTCATCGTCGTCATGGGCGGCAATGCAGCGGAAGCGCATCCGTGCGGCTTCAAATGGGTGACGGAGGCCAAGGCCAACCGTGGCGCACGGCTGATCGTCGTTGACCCGCGTTTCACGCGCACGGCATCGGTGGCGGATTATTATTCGCCGATCCGTCAGGGATCGGATATCGCCTTCCTGCTCGGCGTCATCAACTACTGCATCCAGAACGATCGCGTGCAATGGGAATATGTGAAGCATTTCACCAATGCCAGTTACATCGTCAAAGACGGCTTTGAATATAAGGACGGGTTGTTTACCGGCTATGACGAGGAAAAGCGCGACTATGATCGCTCGAGCTGGGAATATGTGATCGGCGACGATGGCTATGCCGTCGTGGACGACACATTGCAGCATCCGCGTTGCGTGTGGAACCTGCTGAAACAGCATGTTTCCATCTACACGCCGGAAATGGTTGAGCGCATCTGCGGCACACCGAAGGAGAAATTCCTGAAAGTGGCCGAGATGATCGGCGAATGCTCGTCGCCGACCAAGACGATGACATCCATGTATGCGCTTGGCTGGACGCAACATTCCAAGGGTGCGCAGAACATTCGCGGCATGGCGATGCTGCAGCTGATCCTCGGCAATATCGGGGTGCGGGGCGGCGGCATGAATGCACTGCGCGGTCACTCCAATATTCAGGGTCTGACCGATATCGGCCTGATGTCCAATCTTCTGCCGGGCTATATGAATATCCCGGTGGAGAAGGAGATCGACCTCGACACCTATATGTCGACGCGCAGCTTCAAGCCGCTGCGTCCGAACCAGACAAGCTACTGGCAGAACTACAAGAAATTCTTCGTGAGCTTCCAGAAATCCATGTGGGGCAGCGCCGCCACGGTGGAAAACGACTTCGCCTATGACTGGCTGCCCAAGCTCGACCTGCCGAATTATGACGTCTTGCGCATTTTCGACATGATGAACGAAGGCAAGGTCAACGGCTATGTCTGTCAGGGCTTCAATCCGCTGATGGCGGTGCCAAACCGCAACAAGCTGACCGCAGCCCTTTCGAAGCTGAAATTCCTCGTTACGATGGACCCGCTTGAAACGGAAACATCGCGCTTTTGGGAAAATCACGGCGAATATAACGACGTCGATACCGCTTCGATCCAGACGGAAGTGTTCCAGCTGCCCTCCACCTGCTTTGCAGAGGATGAAGGCTCGCTGACCAATTCCGGTCGCTGGTTGCAATGGCACTGGCCGGGAGCGACGCCGCCCGGCGAGGCGAAGACCGACAACTGGATCATGGCGCAGATCTTCATGCGGCTGAAAGCGCTTTACAGCAAGGAAGGCGGCCCCTTCCCTGATCCAATTCTCAATCTGGTCTGGGATTACAAGCACCCGGAAGAACCGACCGCCGAAGAACTGGCGCAGGAACTGAACGGCCGTGCGCTGACCACGCTGATGGACCCGACAGACCCGAGCAAGGTGGTGCTGGAGGCAGGCAAGCTGCTGCCCGCTTTTGCGGTGCTGCG
>JAEXXS010000044.1 GCA_023451915.1 Pseudomonadota bacterium
CACGACTTCTATGAAGGCGTGCGGGCGCTGCTGATCGACAAGGATGGCGCGCCATCCTGGCAACCGGCTTCCATCGAGGATGTGAAGCCGGAACAGGTCAATGCCTATTTCGTCACTCTTGGCGAAAAGGAACTGACGTTCTCATGAGGAATTGCTGATGCATATGGATGAGTTGCGCCAGCACACGCAACAGACCGGCCTCGATTGGACATTTACCTGGTTCATTCGATTGCTGGCGCTGACAGCGCTTGCAAGCGGCGTTCTCTATTGGGTGCGGCTCATCGGCATTCATCCGGGATTGCTCTGGCGGTTCGACCTGATGCCGTGGATGTGGCAGACGGCCGTTGTCGCGCTGGCTGTGTTAATGCCGGTTGCCGCAACGGGTCTCTGGATGCGGGCAACCTGGGGTCCGGTGCTTTGGTTCGTCGCCGCCATCGGTGAGATCAGCATCTATTCGGTTTTCGAGCGGCACTTTGAAAGCAGACCGTTGACGGTTACGTTCAATGCGCTGTGCATCGTCATTTATATCGTGTTCCGCGTCCTGCTGGTTCTGGAAAAGCGGCGGCAGGCAAAGGCCAGCATTTCCGCCTGATCGCGGGAACAGGTAAGTAAACATTAAGCCTGAATTTGCATTCCTCTCGGTAAGCTACTGTTAAGTCTGACTTTTAAGTCGAATTTTATGCATCTCCCCTAAAGTCCTCTCAAGACAGCGAGAAACATCGCTGCATAAAACAGGAAGAGAGCTGCATCGAGCATGTCCCGAATGCGGCTCCGACAGAGAGGCAAAGACAATGATGAATGCTCAGCGCAAGATCGACGCTCCGCTCTATGCTCCGGAAGCCGCACTCCGTAGCCTGTATCTGGAAGCCCTTCAGCTGGTGGAGCGTCTGCATCGCCGCCTGCTCGATGTTGTGAAGGATGAGTTCGACCGCAACGGTCAGCTCGACATTAACGCAACGCAGGCCCTGTTGCTCTTCAACATTGGCAATTCGGAACTGACGGCTGGTGAACTGCGCTCGCGCGGTTATTATCTCGGTTCGAATGTTTCCTACAACCTCAAGAAGCTTGTCGAAATGGGCTTCATCCATCACCAGCGTTCGCGTGTTGATCGCCGTTCGGTGCGTGTCAGTCTGACTGACAAGGGCAATGAGATCGCCAATCAGGTTGCCGCGCTTTACGAACGTCACGTCCTGTCCATCGAACAGGTTGGCGGAATTCAGGTTGAAGAATTCATGGCGATGAACAAGTCTCTGCAGCGCCTCGACCGCTTCTGGAACGACAGCATCGCCTATCGTCTCTGATAAATTGTCCGGTCTGCCGGGAAGTTTGTTGCAGAACAGACACAACAGACCTGCATTTGCTGATGCGGATGGGCAAATATGCTTCGATCTTGACGCGCGTGGCTTGCAAACTGGGCCACGCGACATGATTAAGCCATAAAAACCGACATAAGCAGTACTCAAGACTGCACGGGCAAGAATGTGCCATCTTCCAACAGGTCGGGAGATATAAGCGGGCGCGCATATGGTTGCGGGTCGCCTATCGCCTTGACACCCTGTTGCTGATATTCTCGGACGACTGCCGCCGACAATGAGCTATGAGCGGCGTGCCTTTTTGGGACTAAGCAAATGACCAAGCCAATAACCAAGACTGACAAGAATGCCGAAGCTTTCAATGTAGACCGCCGTCGCTTCCTGCGTGGTGCTGCAACAGCTGGCCTTTCCGTGGCAGCCTCGGCTTTTGCAACCTCGTCCTTTGCGCAACAGGCTTTTAACGATGTGCTCGCGTCGCCGCGGCGCGGTAACTGGGATGACCAGTTCGATGCGCGCGCGACAGGCGGCCAGAAGGTGGCGACCAACCAGCCGGTGCTGAGCCAGCAGACAATCGGTAATCTTCAAGGCGCTATCGCCCATTATACCGATATTGCTGGTCAAGGTGGCTGGCCGACAGTTCCGGGCAATGCAAAGCTTCAGCTCGGCGTCAACGACCAGTCGGTCCAGTATCTGCGCAAGCGCCTGATGGTTTCCGGCGATCTGCCGCAGAGCGCCGGTCTTTCCAATGCTTTCGACACCTATGTTGATGCCGCAGTGAGGCGTTTTCAGTCGCGTCATGGTCTGCCTGCAGATGGGGTGATGGGCGAGTTCACCTATGCGGCGATGAATGTCGACGCGAATACGCGTCTTGGTCAGCTCCAGACCAATTTGCAGCGCCTTTCGCCGCTGGTCAGCAGCAGTATGCAGGAACAGCGCTTCGTCATGGTGAATATCCCCGCCGCACGGATCGAAGCCGTTGAAAACGGCAGCGTCGTGCAGCGTCATACCGCCGTTGTCGGCAAGATCGATCGCCAGACGCCGCTTCTCAATTCGAAGATTCACGAAGTCATTCTCAATCCTTACTGGACGGCGCCGAAGTCGATCATCCAGAAGGACATTATTCCACTGATGCGGAAGGACCCGCAATATCTGGCCAAGAACAAGATCCGTCTTTACGATCAGTCGGGTCAGGAAGTGGCGCCTGAAACCATCGACTGGAACACGGATGACGCCGTGAAGCTGATGTTCCGTCAGGACCCGGGCAAGATCAACGCCATGTCCTCGACCAAGATCAATTTCCACAACCAGTATGCGGTCTATATGCACGATACGCCGCAGAAGAGCTATTTCAACAAGCTCATGCGTTTCGACTCGTCGGGCTGCGTACGCGTGCAGAACGTTCGCGATCTGGACGTGTGGCTTTTGAAGAACACGGCTGGCTGGGATCGCCAGAATATCGAGGAAACGATCCGGACGGGCAACAACACGCCTATTCAGGTAGCCGACCCTGTGCCGCTGCACTTCGTCTATATCTCCGCCTGGTCGACGGGCGACGGCGTCGTGCAGTTCCGCGACGATATCTACAAGATGGACGGCGCAGCATCGCTGGCGCTTGGCACCGACACCTGATTTTTCAGTATTTCTGACTGAGCAAGAGCCGCCTCGAACATTCGGGGCGGCTTTTTTAATTCTAAAAGCTATATCAAATCGGTTTGCCGCATTTTGGAACATGCTTTTCGCTTTGCGGCCATTGGCCTAGGGCATTCAAGTGTGATAATGCGCCTAATCCAATAGCTTCTACATAGCCTTCATTGGCTGACCCGGAGGGTGTGAAAATGTCTCAAGCCAACGCCGCCGCCAAGAATGCGTTTTCCGACGCTTTCTTCAATGCAAGCCTCGAGGACATCGATTCCGAAATTTTCGGTGCAATTCGCAACGAACTCGGTCGTCAGCGCCATGAAATCGAGCTGATCGC
>JAEXXS010000465.1 GCA_023451915.1 Pseudomonadota bacterium
AATCCTGCGGGAGCCTTCGCTCCTGATTGTTTGACGGCTTCTGCCTTTCCTTGACGGATGATGCCCCTTTGTGGCGGGAAATAGGCAAAAATGACCGTAGTTCTTTGTAGCCTAAAGTAACGGTAAAGACTGTTGCCGTTTAACAACAAACTCACTGTTGTTGCTCATCGAAATGCGCTCCGCATCGAACAAAGCGATGGCGATTGGTTCCGTCTGGCAGGCGCATAGAATAGAACAGCTATGACACAACCGATTGGAACCAACCGGATCACATGCGCAATTACCGACGCCCCCATAGGCGCCCGCAGAGGCGATTTAACTCCGGTTTCCGCCGAAGCGGAATTGGAGGAATTCGCAGCATCATACTGACTTTATTATTCTTTTCGGCGATTGTGGTGGGTATATCATACCTGCCGGATGAAAAGCGCCCAACTGAAACGCGCGACGGCCCCGTCTATGTGATAGATGGGGATACGGTGATCATAAACAAGGTGCATATTCGCCTGAAGGGCATTGATGCCCCGGAGATGGCGCAGAACTGCGAGCGGGGCGGTACTTCATACAATTGCGGTACGGAGGCTCGCAATTTCTTGCGGGCTAGAATCGGAAGAGCGCCGATTCGGTGCGAGACAGTAGGTTTCGACCGCTATGGCCGCGATCTGGCGCGTTGTTACCTCGGCGAAACCGATCTGAATAGCTGGATGGTCCAACAGGGGTGGGCGATTGCCTATGGCGATTATGAACGCGAGGAAGCGGACGCCCGCAAAAATCGTCGCGGCGTCTGGGCTGGCCGTTTCGAAAAGCCGTCCTCCTGGCGAAAGGAAAATCCACGCGAGAGCGAGAACGCGCAAACGAACCATGGAAACACGCAGAGGATTGGGCGCGATAGCATCAACGCGTTCACGCACTATATTAAAGAGCGTATCGCCGCCTTTATCGATTACTTCCGATGACGATATCCCAAAATCTGGAGCGAAGCTTCATGGAAGACCTGAACACGCTCAGTCAGTCGATCAAAGCGTGTCGTATCTGCCGCGATGAGCCGCTGTTTCAGCCACCGCTGCCGCATGAGCCCAATCCCGTCTGCATTGTCTCCAACACGGCGCGCATCGCCATATGCGGACAGGCGCCAGGTATCCGCGTGCATAATACATCGCTCCCGTTCAACGATCCTTCCGGCGACCGCCTCCGGCAATGGCTTGGAACGACACGCGAGGAGTTCTACGACCCGGCCCGGTTTGCCATCGTTCCCATGGGCTTCTGCTTTCCCGGCTATGACAAGCACGGCGGCGACCTGCCCCCACGCCGCGAATGCCGCCTGACATGGCATGACCGTGTCTTTGCCGCCATGCCGCAATTGGAGTTCATTCTGGTGGTCGGGCAATATGCGCTGGCCTACCACCTGCCCGACTATCGCGGGCGCAATCTGACCGAAACGGTGAAGAACTGGCGTCACTTCATTGAAACACCCAACAAGGCCGGACGGATCGTGCTTCCGCTCCCACATCCTTCCTGGCGCAACAGCGGCTGGCTGAAGCGCAATCCATGGTTTGATGAAGAGGTCGTGCCTATTGTTCAGGCAAAAGTCAAAAGCCTCATCAACGACGATAAATAAATTTTACTGGATCGGTTCTCATAAGAATAATTTTCCTGTAACTTCTGCCGATAGCACATCATAAGGTATGACGTTTCGCACACTCGCAAAGTTCGGGAAACGATTTCTAAAACCGGGAACGGAAACGCATGGACAGGCTCGACAGAAAAATACTGCGCTTATTGCAGGAAGACGCAACATTGGCAGTGGCGGACGTTGCCAAGAAGGTTGGCCTTTCCACAACGCCTTGCTGGCGTCGTATCCAGAAGCTTGAAGAAGATGGCGTCATCAAGCGCCGCGTGGCGATCCTCGACCCGATCCGCGTCAATGCGCGCGTGACGGTGTTCGTATCGGTGCGCACCAGCTCGCACAGCCATGAATGGCTCAAGCGCTTCTCGGAAGTGGTGCAGGAATTCCCCGAGGTTATCGAATTCTACCGCATGAGCGGCGATGTCGATTATCTGCTGCGCGTCGCAGTGCCTGATATTGCGGCCTATGACGCCTTCTACAAGCGCCTGATCAGCAAAATCGAAATCCGCGACGTGTCGTCATCCTTTGCGATGGAGCAGATCAAGTACACGACTGAACTGCCGCTCGACTACATGGTGCTGGACAAGGAAAACAATTGACCTCCCAGACCTTGAAATGAAAAAGCCCGGTTTCAACCGGGCTTTTTGTGTTTAGAGCCTTATCAGTGCTTAGCAGACGCCACACCCGCCTGCTCGAAGGTGGCCATGCCGCTGTGGCATTGTGCGGCGGCCTTAACGATGCTGGCGGCGATTGCAGCGCCCGTTCCCTCTCCCAAACGCATGCCAAGATCGAGTAGCGGCTCCTTGCCAAGCTTTGCCAGCAGCAGGCGATGACCCGGTTCCGCCGAGACGTGGCCGAACAGGCAATGATCGATTGCTTCCGGGTTAGCCGCATAGAGTATCGCAGCAGCTGAAGAGGCCACGAACCCATCGATGATGACAGGGATTTTCTCCATGCGAGCGGCCAGAATAGCGCCTGCCATCGCGGCAATTTCGCGCCCGCCGAGACGGCGCAGCACTTCGAGCGGGTCTTTCAGATGCGCCTGGTTCAAGGCAACGGCCTGACGAACCGCTGCCAGCTTGCGCTGCAAAAAATCGCCCGTAGAGCCGGTGCCGGGGCCCACCCAGTCTTCCGCAGTGCCGCCGAACAGGGCAAGCGCAATGGCGGCTGCAATGGTCGTGTTACCAATGCCCATTTCACCGATGCAGAGGAGATCGGTGCCGCCGGCAATCGCTTCCATGCCGAAAGCCATAGTCGCCGCGCAGGTACGCTCATCCATGGCTGGTTCTTCGGTGATATCGGCGGTCGGATGCTCCAGCGCCAGATCGAAAACCTTCAGCCCAAGATCATTGGCAATGCAGATCTGGTTGATCGCCGCACCGCCAGCCGCAAAGTTTTCGACCATCTGCGCCGTGACGCTGGACGGGAACGGGGTGATGTTTTTTGCCGTGACGCCATGATTGCCTGCAAAGACCGCGACCAGCGGGCGATTGATCTGCGGCGTGCGCTTTCCCGTCCAGGCGGCAAGCCAGGCGGCGATGTCTTCAAGACGTCCCAGCGAACCGGCAGGCTTGGTCAAAGTTACCTCGCGCTCACGCACTGCCCTTTCAGCGCCCAGATCGGGACCGGGCAGATTGCGGATCAGTTCACGAAAATCGTCAAAGGGAAGGCCACTGGCGCTCATATCGTTCAGTCCAATCGATCATGGGAGATGCAAATCTGTTTGGCACGTCCTATAAGCACTCACACAATTTTTCAAATCACCTCTTCGAGCCCATGGCCCTTGAGGCGAAATATCGCGAGCCCTAAAATAGTCCTGTGGGCGATAAAGTGTTGTGGAGCAGTCATTTGCAGCGAAATGGTTTCATAGGCGATACAATTCGGTCGCTCGGCTTTCTGAGCCGCCTTCCGCTTCCGCAAAGCTGGTTCGAGAACACGGACGATTCG
>JAEXXS010000481.1 GCA_023451915.1 Pseudomonadota bacterium
TGGCGATGGGTAAGGATCATCCGCGCTTCACGCTGTTCACCTCGCGCGACGACCGCGCGCTCGCATTGTCGCGGCGCATTTCGGGCAATATCGACCGCCTCGGCCAGATCGATCCGTCGATGGAACCCTATCGTTCAGGGCTTGAGAAGGCGGGCATTACTGTCATCGATCTCACCAAGCTCAAATCGGGCGATAGGCTCAATCACGGCAAATTTGCCTCCAGTCCCGAGGTCGTGCAGCTGATCGGCCAGCGCCTCGTCACGGGCCAGACGATTACGGATTCGCAAATTGGTTTCGGGGATCGTCTCGGCGCCGTGGCCATCGGCACCGCGCAGGGTGTCGGTACGGCAGCCTCTCTGGTGGTCACAGCACCGATTGCCGTATTCGATCCGAAAACGCGCAAGACCTATGACGAGCAGATCGACCGTTTCGGTCGCGCTGTCGGCAATACGGTGGGGGCTGTGACACCGCAATAACCGCGTTGCAGGCGGTTGTCATATGAGACCTGACACGGTAGGACTCCTCGCCAATAATTTGGTCGCGAGGAGGAACGCGCATGCAGATTATCCGCACCATCGAGGAATTGCGGCAGGTGCTTGCACCTGCGCGTCGGGCGGGCAAGCGCATCGGCTTCGTGCCGACCATGGGCTATCTGCACAAAGGCCATCTGGAACTCGTTCACCGGTCGCGCGCCGACAATGACGTGACCGTCGTGTCCATCTTCGTCAATCCGCTGCAATTTGGCGCGAATGAAGATCTCGATAAATATCCGCGTGATCTGGAGCGCGATGCCGCTTTGTTGCGCGGGGCAGAGGTCGATTACCTCTTCGCGCCAGCCGTCAGCGAGATGTATCCGCGCCCGATGCAGACCGTGGTGGATGTGCCCACCCTCGGCAATCAGATGGAAGGCGAGGCGCGTCCCGGCCACTTCGCCGGTGTCGCAACGGTGGTCAGCAAGCTCTTCAACATCGTTGGTCCTGATGCCGCCTATTTCGGCGAAAAGGATTTTCAGCAGCTCGTGATCATCCGCCGCATGGTGGAGGATATGGCCATTCCCGTGCGCGTGGTCGGTGTTGAGACCGTGCGGGAGGATGACGGGCTTGCCTGTTCGTCCCGCAATGTTTATCTTACGCCGGAACAGCGCGCCGCTGCGATCATCGTGCCGAAGGCGCTCGACGAAGCCGAGCGGCTTTATCGCTCGGGTGTGGACGATCCCGATGCGCTGGAAGCGGCAATTCGTGCGTTTATTGCCACGGAACCGCTGGCGATGCCGGAAGTCGTGGCGCTGCGCGACCCCGAAACGCTGGAACGCCTGACGGTAGTGCAAGGCAGGCCCGTATTGATTGCCCTGTTCGTGCGGCTTGGCACGACGCGACTTCTTGATAACCGCGTCCTTGCGCATGTCGCGCAGGAAAGGGCGGCTTGAGATGAGCGCACCCGTCAAACAGAAGCGGCTGACGCCCAAGGCCATTTCGGCCCTGAAGGGCGAACGCCCGATTGTCAGCCTCACCGCCTATACGACGCCGATTGCGCGTCTGCTCGATCCGCATTGCGACCTGCTTTTGGTGGGGGATTCGCTCGGCATGGTGCTTTACGGCATGGATTCCACCCTTGCCGTGACGCTCGATATGATGATCGCCCATGGCCAGGCGGTGATGCGCGGGGCCGAGACGGCCTGCGTCATCGTCGATATGCCGTTCGGCTCCTATCAGGAATCGAAGGAACAGGCGTTCCGCAATGCCGCCCGCGTGATGCAGGAAACCGGTTGCGACGGCGTCAAGCTCGAAGGCGGCGAGGAAATGGCCGAAACGGTCGATTTTCTGGTTCGTCGGGGCATTCCGGTGTTCGGCCATGTCGGCCTGATGCCGCAACAGGTCAATACGGTCGGCGGTTTCCGCTCGCTCGGACGCGATGACGATGAGGCCGACCGCATTCGCCACGATGCGCAGGCCATCGCCGATGCCGGGGTGTTTGCGCTGGTCATCGAGGGCACGGTGGAGCCGCTGGCGCGCGAGATCACCGCATCGCTTTCCGTCCCGACGGTTGGCATAGGCGCATCTGCCGCCTGCGACGGGCAGATACTGGTTTCAGACGATATGCTGGGGCTGTTTCAGGATTTCACGCCGCGCTTCGTGAAGCGCTTTGCACAACTGGCGCCGCAGGTGTCCGATGCGGCGAAAGCCTATGCCGAGGAGGTGCGCGCGCGCACATTCCCGGGGCCGGAGCATGTTTTCGGCACGAAACCGAAAGCCTAACCCCTAAATTCTGTGCCGTATGGCGGTAGCGCCTTGTAATTATTCGTCAATCGCGTTCAATGTTGGAACTGTTTTCCGGAGTTGCCGTGACCGACGATATTGCCCATACCGAACTGATTGCCGTGCTGGCCGCCGTGACCAGCGAACAGCCGCGCGTCATGACTGTGCGGCAGGGGCAGGCTCTGCCATCTGGCCCGTTCGAGAGCGAGCATCGTTCGTTGCAATCGGGTCTGCGCGCCTGGGTACAGTCGGAAACAGCCCATCCGGTCGGCTATCTGGAGCAGCTTTACACTTTTGCCGACCGTGATCGCCACGCGCAGGGCGAACGAATCATCTCGATCAGCTATCTCGGCCTCGTGCGCGAAAGCGATGCGGCAGCGGGGCA